>JANOLM010000348.1:0-1632 GCA_031419815.1 Bacteroidia bacterium | reverse complement strand
ATTATTTCTTAAAAAACCTGGGTCAAGCGCGACCAGTGAACCATCATTTACAATGATTAGTATTTTAAATTGTTCACCATAAATTACTTTTAAATTTTTAAAGTATGTGAACACCATTCGCTCCCAATTGGCAGGAGGATTGTAGCATGGTAGCACAACATCAAAACTGAATGAGTTTAACATGGCTAAGTAGTATTGGGCTAGTCGTTTTTGCGTATGCCATTTTGATAACGGAAGGCGATCAGCTCGTAGGACGTATAAAACCAAATGAGTACGCAAGGGAGTGCTTTTAGCGAATACTTAATAACAAAATTTCGCCATATAAGTGGAAAAATGATTGGTGAGAGGCTTGTCAATACAAAGGCAAAGATCATGAGCAAAAGTACTGTTCGGGGGTATGGGCGGTCATGTAATACAAACCAAATGGCCACACCTGTAAAGGCGACAATGTAAGTAGATGACTCTGAACTGCTGCTGAAGAGAACAACAAACAGCATAACAGAACAGAGTAGTAATTGTTGAAAACTCTGATCGTTGTAGTATTTAAGGTTTAAAAATGGAGCAGAGAATAGAAGCATACCTGGAATAAGAAACAAAATAGAAGAAATTTCACGGTTATTCAAAAGTCTTCTAACGATACCCATAATGGAAATGTCTTGAGGGGTTTCAAGTGACCCATTGAGATTGTCCTTTGTTACAATAGAATTAAACCAATCAAAGTACGATTGAATAATAAAGTCTGATTCAGTGAAAAGCATTGGTAAAACAAAAAAGGCCACGGACCAAATTATACCAGCAGCTATTAACCTGATTTTGTGCTTTGAAAAAAATAAAAAGGCAAGGCCAGCAACACTGTATAGTTTTATAAATGTGCCGCCAATTATCACGAGTGCCGCCCAGAAGTCTTTTTCTTTTTTGATAAAACTGTAAGCTAGAATAAGGGTAGCGGCAATTGAGGCATTAAATTGAAAGTTGACAAATGAAGTGAACAGTTCATTGGTTACTAGCCAAGCAACGATTATTTTTTTTGTTTCAGATAACGGCAGAGAGCGGATGGCAAAGAAAAGAAAGAGCGCATTGGATGTATTCCAACATGAGAGAGCCAACCAGTCTGGCAGCATGGCAAAAGGTGCTATAATGGCGCTGAACGCTGGGCCATAATAGTTAGAATCGTTATAGAGTTCTGGATACTCGATGTAAAGATTTTCTTGAGTAAGGGTGTGATAAAACACATGCTTGAAAATAAGGTAGTTGTTGTAACTGCCTTTAGCATATTGCTTACTAGCCGAAAAAATGGCAAGTACTATCCATACAATTAGTACGAAGCTCTTTTTTTGAAATAAGTTCTTTAGTCGATCTTTGAAATTCATAAAAACCAAAACATTTGTAATGTCTGGCTTTCCTATTGAAATATTAAATTTTCATGCAACAAAAATTATTTATCTAAATAGCTCTAGGTAATTAAATCGTCTCTAAGTATTTCGGAATAGTTGGCTTAAAAGTAGAGGAGTGTAAAAAAAGGGAGATAACTCTCCCGCATTTCTTTAAAAAAAAATCTAATTGTTAATCTTTTTTTATCACCTCCGGATTGCCTCGATGCGAAACCGAACTGGCAATTCCCTTTGTGATCTC
>JANOLM010000347.1:0-2821 GCA_031419815.1 Bacteroidia bacterium | reverse complement strand
TATCATGGTAGATCCTTGGGGAAATACTAAAGCAGGATTTGAAATCAATGGTAAAGTAAACCGTAAAGATTTTGGGCTAAACTGGAACGCTATCACTGAAGCCGGTGGTATGGTCGTGAGTGAAGATGTTAAACTTCACATTAATGCAGAATTATCAAAAGTATAATTATTGCACCATGAATTTATCTTATAAAAGCTCCTCATCGGGAGCTTTTATTTTTCATACAATTGTTTTACAGAAGGCGATTTATTAAAATTCTTTTTTACTAATTTGTTTTTCATTTATCATTCACATTTTTTAAAAATATAACTTCATGATACCAGTAAAAGCATTTGCCGCCCAAAATACAACCGCTCCCTTATCTCCCTTTAATTTTGAAAGAAGAGAGCCCGGTGCCCACGATGTGCAAATAGAAATTTTATATTGTGGCGTTTGTCATTCCGATCTTCACCAGATTCGAGATGAGTGGGGTGGTTCAATCTTTCCAATGGTGCCAGGGCATGAAATCGTTGGCCGAATAGTTAAAATAGGCAGCCACGTAACAAAATTTTCAGTGGGGCAACTGGCTGGTGTCGGCTGCTTTGTAGATTCCTGTAGAGTATGCCCAAATTGCAAAGCTGGAATTGAACAATATTGTGACAGCGGCATGTCGGGCACATACAATTCGTATGAACGCGATGGTAAAACTCCTACCTATGGAGGTTACTCCACTCAGATAGTAGTAGATGAAAACTATACGTTAAAAATTTCTGAGAAATTAACTCTTACCGGTGGTGCTCCCTTATTGTGCGCAGGTATTACCACCTACTCTCCTTTACGCTACACAGGTGTAGGAAAAGGTAGTAAAGTAGCGGTGCTGGGTCTTGGTGGATTAGGCCATATGGCCGTGAAGTTTGCCGCTTCGTTTGGAGCTGAAGTAACTATGCTTAGCAGCTCACCATCAAAAGAAGCCGATGCAAAAAGACTAGGCGCTCAGCATTTCAAATTGACAACCAATGAAAGTCAAATGAAATCACTCCGGAATCATTTCGACTTTATTTTGAATACTGTCTCAGCTCCGCATAATTATAATACCTATCTCAATCTATTGAATACTAACGGAACCATGATTGTGGTTGGAGCACCTCCCGCCCCTGCTGAGATCCCAGCCTTTAACCTAATTTCCAAACGCAGAAGCATTATCGGCTCATTGATTGGTGGAATTGCCGAAACCCAGGAGATGCTAGACTTTTGTGCTACCCATAACATCGTTTCGGATGTGGAGGTAATTAAAATGTCTTACATCAACGAAGCTTATGAGCGCATGCTCAAAAACGATGTGAAATATCGTTTTGTCATTGACCTTGCCTCCATAAAATAAGGCTTCTCTCGTTGGTTCTTCCTCTGGAAAAGCATTTCGATTTATATCGTTGTGGCCGAAGTTTTTCATGATACAACGGGTTCATAATTCGAAACCTAGTTACCATCGCGCCAACCGTAGGAAAATAAATCTATCAATTTTGCTTAAATAGAAGACTTTATAAAAATTACAAAAGCATTACTTGCTATTTAGATAGTATTACTATTATTTTTGCGTAAATTATTCGTTTATGCCTGTATTACTATTTAAACTTAATGAACACTTATATTTGCGCGACCCGCAACGCACAGAATTGGGTCAGCAAATTATTAGAAAAAGTGTTGAAATGATCGCTCGATTGGGGTTCGAGCAATTCACATTTAAAAAACTGGCGGAAGAAATTGAATCCACCGAAGCTTCGATATATCGTTATTTTGAAAATAAGCATCGCCTGCTACATTACCTTATCTCCTGGTATTGGAGTTGGTTAGAATATAAAGTTGATCTTGCATTAATCAATTTGAAAAGTCCATATGAAAAACTTAGGGCCTGCCTTCGCACAGTTACCGAAGAGAAAAAATATGACCCCACATTTGAGTCTTTCGATGAGCAAGCCTTGTATCGTATTGTGGTGGACGAGTTAGATAAAACATATCTCACCAAAAGGGTCAAAGAAGATAATGAAGCAGGTCTTTTCGGAAGTTTCAAATCGCTTTGCAAGAAGATTGCAGGCATTGTAACTGAAATAAATCCGGACTATGAATTTCCCAACGCTTTGGTCAGCACTTTCTTGCTGGCCGCGAAGCAGCAGTATTTTTTTTCAACGCACCTCCCCTCATTGACCAACATCAAACAGGACAAGTTCATACATGCAAAGCTTTATGAATTCCTGGAAACCATGATGCTAAATACCATTAAGAAATAGCCATGCTGAACAACGATCAGATTTATAGAACCCTCCGTGAAGTTTCGCTCGCTACGCATCATTCTTTCAATATTGAAGACATTCATCATGTTGAAACTAATAAACGGAGCTATGATGAATCTCAGCTCAATGAATTTGAAAGAGATTTAACCGAAGCGGGGAATAAAATCCGCGTATTGTTCATGGAGTACCACCTTGGCGATGCGGCATTCAAGGATTTTATGAAAGGTGAAGCCAGTCCTGTATTCTCTTTTATCAAAGCGGAAGGAAAGATAAAACCCGTTTTGCTTATTCCGCAAAAGAAATCCTATCAGCAGATTATCATTGATGAAAAGGAAAATCACCGAACCGAGGTGTTGATTGATGACGTGAACTTAATGCATGACGAAAAGGGTCAAATCCATTTCTTCGCTATCTTTAATTATCAAAGTCCGCTGAGTGCCAACCTTGATGGAAGACCAATCAGTCCGGTAAAAAGATTATTCAGCTTGCTTGGTACGGAGCGCAAAGAAATTATTTACATTTTATTCTATGCCATCATCATTGGTTTTGTAAG
>JANOLM010000346.1:0-2196 GCA_031419815.1 Bacteroidia bacterium | reverse complement strand
CAGTTCTACAAAGTGATTATATTCTTTATCTGTCGTATACACGGTTACTTGTCTCATTCTATTGCTGTTTGTTGATCCACCAAAGTTAATATATTAACAAGATAGAATTAGTACGATACTTTTTTGTGAACCTGATCATTTCTTTTGTGTTTTATTTTTTACCAAAGCGAAGATAAAGATCAAAATGGAAATCCAGGCTGCTGTTCGCGGAATGAATTCACCCCTTTTAAGGTATATTGAATTAAGAACATTTGGAGAGCTTGAATACAAACCAATCATCTCCTCTCGCTGGGTGGCCTTTAACTCTGTTGTAAACGAAAAAATAATCGGTGCGATCAGTGAAACAAGAAAAATAATCAGCCATGCCCAGTTTATTCTTCCCGCTTTCACTATGGCCAAATAGAAAAAAAGATTTCCAATCAAAATCCATAAAGAAGAGCCCAGATAGCCAGTGTAAAAAGTCCAGTTGAGCCAATCTGTTTTAAGTTGAACAGCATCGGCCAGAAAAAGGTTATCCAAGGGCCATTGCAATTTTAAAAAAATGTACTCCATTGCCAGCCAAAAAATAATAATGGTAACCTTACCCGCCCGTGGCCCCAGGCTTTGATGCACAAAGGCGTAACCCACAAAAGCAAGTGTAAATCCAATGGCTTGAATGATAGCGGAGATCAAATAACCAAGTTGAAAGACGTGACCCGCCAAAAGTGACAGGGTCAGAGCAATAAGGATTAGCTCTGCATAGTTCCAGAATTTTTCTTCGGAATGAGATTTATTAGCAATGGCAAACAAGGGTGAAAGCCCAACAAGGATCAGTACAGGAAATGATTTCATCAGCCAACCCGCGATCAATAAACCTGTTGCAATAAAAAACAACGGCCACGGACCCACTTCATACCCGCTTTTATCGGGCGATTTCCGTTTACGCTCCTTTGCCATTGATGACAATAACAATTTCTCCCTTCACTTCTTTTTGGATAAAGTGTTGATGCACTTCTGATAATGTTCCAGTAAAAGTTTCTTCGTAAATTTTTGTCAACTCACGCGATACAGAGACCAAGCGATCAGGCCCCATGCATTCAATCATTTGCTCCAGTGCCTTTACCAGCCTGTGTGGTGATTCATACAAAATTACAGTTCGTTCTTCCTCGGCTAATTTTTTAAGCAAGGTCTGTCTTCCTTTTTTGTGTGGCAGAAATCCTTCGAATACAAAGCGGTCGGTTGGGAAACCGGAGTTGACAAGAGCGGGAACAAAAGCAGTGGCTCCCGGAAGTGTTTCCAATTTTAATCCTGCTTTCAAACATTCGCGCACTAAAAGAAAACCAGGATCGGAAATGCCCGGAGTGCCCGCATCGGTAATCAGTGCCATCACCTCACCATCGGCCATTCGTTTTATAAGACCGTCTAAAATTTTGTGCTCATTGAAAACATGAAAACTTTGGAGAGGTTTGCTGATCTCGAAATGTTTCAGAAGTATCCCGGACTTGCGGGTGTCTTCGGCTAAAATAGTATCAACGGATTTTAAGATTTCCAGTCCACGCAAAGTTATATCGCCCAGGTTGCCGATGGGCGTGGGTATGAGATAGAGGGAAGTTTTGGTCATTTTACTTATTCAAAATTCAAGGTTCAGAATTAGTTTAACCCAATCTTGAATTTTAAACCTTGAATTAATTACTCCGCCAGTTTGTCAATTTCCTTGGCCAATTTCCGGTCTTTGGCCGTTACAATATCTCCCGCATCGTGCGTAGAAAGTTTAAAGCTAACTTTATTGTAGGTGTTTGTCCACTGGGGATGGTGGTTCATCTTCTCTGCTAGTATGGCCACCTTTGCCATGAAACCGAAAGCTTCAATAAAGTCTTTGAATTGAAAGGTTTTGGTTAGCCTGTTATTTTTTTCTTCCCACATGAAGACGTTGGTTAGTTGCATAAAAGATAAAGGTAGGAATTCCGGTATTATGTTAGTTAAGTCAGACTGTTTATGTGAAATCAGAACTTTCGATTTCATTCTCAATGCCGCCACAATGATATTTCTGTTTTGACAATTTAGCATGGATTATTGCAATTGGATTAGCAACGCGTAAGGTTGAAGCCATCGTTGTTCATCTTCTCCGCTAGCAGGGCTACTTTGGCCATAAAACTGAAAGCTTCAATAAAGTCTGATTCAGAACCTTTTAAAAAGCAGTTAATGATAAAAGCGTTA
>JANOLM010000345.1:0-2433 GCA_031419815.1 Bacteroidia bacterium | reverse complement strand
GGTTCCATTTTGATGTGAGTGTCTCCAATCTGCATTTCTGCTGCGCCCTTTATTAAAATAATAATTTCTTCGGCTTTGTGTTGATGAGGTGCGTGACTAACCAATCCGTTGTTAAGTGTGGTAACATGCATTTCAAAACGTGCGAACATTGAAGTGGGTCTATCAAAAGTATTCCTTCTTCCACCCTTTTCGCTTTTTACCATTGTCATGTCATTCCAATCGATCATAAAAGATCCGCCAGCATTCTTTCCGCGTTCAATATTTAATGGAGACTTCGATTTGAATTTCAAAATGTAGTAAGTAGTTCTGGTATCGCCACCATTAAAAAATCCATGTTCTTCACCAGGAATTGCTAAGGCAACACTTCCTGGTTCGAGTATTCTGGTTTGATCTTTTATGGTAGCTTTTAGTTTGCCCTCCTTTACAATGATGAGTTCTTCAACGTCAGCATGGGTATGACTAGGGTGTGGCGCATTGCCAGGCTCAAGCGTTGAGGTGTGAATTTCTAAAGAAGATAAATCGATGGTACTGCCATCAATCATTTGCCTCCGATCACGCGACTCCTCTTTTATAACTTCCAGATTCTTCCATTTATAAACCTGAGATGGCACTGCGGAAACCTGTGCTATGGAATAGTATGAAACTAAAATGAAAATAAGCAGAACAGTTTGTTTCATTTTTCTGCTGGCTCTTTGTTCTAGGGCATTTTAACAAAATCAGCAGCTCGCTGATTCATTTCCGCGGCAGTCAGAGAACTACCCGAATGGATGATGACACGATAGCGAAAGGTTGTCTTCTCGCCTTGCTTCAAGGTTAGGTTCAATTCTTCTTTTCCTTCGCTAAATACTTTTTGTCCGAGTGGATTTGCAGCAAACAATCCATAACCACGGGCATGCCAATAAGTAGGATAGCCAACATTTTTCGGATGATCGATAATTTCAACTGTAATGGTTTCTCCATCTTTTTTTCCTTGCAAACATGCCCATTGCGATCGCTTGCCCCAAACGGCATCACCTGTCAGACCTTCCTGATTTTGATATTGTCCGGTCATGCCTTCATTATCCATTTTTGCAACAGGAGTGATATTTCCGCTGGCATCAACAAACTTATCGGCTTGATTGGAAGGCTGCTCCAGTTGTCGCGCTAAGCGAATACCCAACATGCCGTCCTTCACATCTTTAAAAATTACTTCCGGCACCTTGGCTTCAAGAGTTGCAATTCGATCAATAATAAAGTCATTGCCGTTTTTTGAAAAAACAAATATTGTCTTTTCTTCCAAGAGCACCCGGCCTTCCTGATTCACCCAGTTACTTAATGTTTCTAATGTGGCATTTTCTTTATTGCTCTTAGATGTTAAAATCTTTTGATGCCGGATAGAACCGTACTTAGATTTTTTTTCAGCAGCGATTGCCATGCTGTTGTTCCAGAAGTCGAGGCCATTCACACTTTCATAATTCATCCACAGACCGAGGTGATGCGGGTGATCACTGCGTTCTCCTGCTTTTGGTGCAATCGGATATCCGCGAGTAATCGTTACACCAGAAAGAGTTTTGATCGGCCACAACACTGGTTTTTCTGTGGAATCAAAAAAACAATAAGCCGTAAGAAGCTTGCCATCATAACGAACCTCCACTTTTTTCTGAGTGGGTACATCCTTTAGAGTAAATCCCTTTTGAGCATATACACAAACAGTGGCCGCGCACATTATGATGGTAATAAAAAATATTCGCTTCATCATTAGACTATTCAACCTGTGTTTTACTTATCTGCTAAAAATTTTATTCCCTGCCATCACCTCCTGACGAGCTTCATCAAAGGTGACCTTAGTTCCTGTGCGCGCAGCGGCATTGGCCATTATACAGGCGATAGCATGTGAGTAACCTGCTTCCACAGGAGCATTAGTTTCCTTACGGCTTCTTACACACTCCATCCAGTTGAGCATGTGACCTGAGGTAAGGCTATCACCACCTGTATTGGCTGACACCTCCACTTTTTCATTGGATTTCTTAAGGCTAATTTTTGGTAATAAGTTGGCCTGAACATTCATGGCCTTAGCGTGCCGTTCAGTTAATCCACCGGCAGGTGTAACCATATTAGTATTCAGATTCAATTCACCTCCATTGGAATAATACAGTTCTTTAGGATTCTCCTCACCGTTGTGCATGCGTGAAGCAAATGTCACCTGAAAACCATTCTTAGGATCATTCTCAGGTCCGTATTCAAATACTGCGGTGATCGTGTCCCAATTCTCACGTCCGTCTTTCCAAGCATAGATGCCACCATTGGCAACAACACTGCGTGGATGTTTTAATCCTGAGAACCAGTGAACCGTATCGATTTGGTGACTCATCCATTGGCCGGGCAGCCCAGAAGAGTAAGGCCAGAACAAACGGAACTCAAGATGTTTACGAGCGCGGAAGGGTTCGAATGGAC
>JANOLM010000344.1:0-2071 GCA_031419815.1 Bacteroidia bacterium | reverse complement strand
GTAATTGAATTTACTAACGGCCTCGAGCAACCGTTCCACCACATATTTTTCGTTATAAATTGGAAGCTGAATTGTAACTGCAGGAAAATGCTCCAGCGGTGGCGTGGCTGGTTCAACTTTCAATTTAGAGCGTATGTAAATAAGCGTGAGGTGTAGTTGCCCCAGACTAAACAAAAAAATGTAAAGCAGGGAGAGTATATAGAGTATGGTGATCGTGAGGGTCATAGATAATCAATAGTCCAAAGTCTTTAGTCCAAAGTCTTTAGTCCAAAGTCGAATAAATTAAATCGAATTTTAATTTCAGATTTCATCGTATTGTAAACTTCTCTATCCCAATTATTACAAACTCAAGACTAGGCGTACTTAAAAATAGTATACAAAATCTTATACCCCGCCATTATTGTTCCTTTTACTGTTCCTGAAATTTTTGAGAACCCAATACGCCTGCGATAGCGCACGGGTATCTCCGTACAGCGTAAACCCATTTTCGCAGCTTTCAGTTGCATCTCTACCGTCCAGCCATACGTTTTGTCTTGCATATCCAGTTCCAGAAGTTTTGCAAATTTAATAGCCCGGAACGGCCCTAAGTCTGTGAATTCCACTTTATAAATTAATTTTAATAGTCGAGTTGCTAACCAATTCCCAAAAATCTGTTGTGGCGTCATAGATCCTTTCTCCTTATTACCCAACGCCCGCGACCCAATTACCAGATCAACATCGTTATCCAGGATTGGTTTTATCAATTCGACTATTTCTTCAGGGTAATCAGAATGATCGGCATCTAAAAAAATTACTATATCCGGCTTGCTTTCAGATTTTTTCAGATATTCAATTCCCTTCAAGCACGCCCGTCCGTAACCAGGAACCGGTTCGCGAAGCACTGTTGCACCAGCTTCCTTGGCAATTTTTTCGGTACCATCAGTTGAAGCATTGTTTACTACAATAACCTCAGATACAACATGTCTTGGTATTTCGTAGATAACTTGACCCACTCCGTTTTCTTCGTTAAAGGCGGGGATAATAACAACACAACGAGCTAATTTCAATATGCTAAATTTTTAAGAGAACAAACGTACCAAATACTTGAAGCTTAATGGGCAGTATTAAGGATTGACATTACTCAACTAGCCGCACGTGGTTGTTCCCAATCAGAATTGGCTTTCCAACCCTTCCATCTTCTTCTTTTACTTCCAGGTTTAAAACACCTCTAGGACAGACAGAAGAACATACTCCACAGCCCACACAAGAAGACCGCACAATGTTTTGGCCGCGTTGTGCATACCATCGTACATCAATTCCCATCTCACAATAGGTTGAGCAGTTGCCACACGAAATACATTGACCTCCGTTTGTCGTGATTCTAAACTTTGACTTGAATCGTTGAATTATTCCCAGATACGCAGCCAATGGACAACCGAATCGGCACCAGGTGCGATTACCCATTAATGGATAAAAACCGGTACCCACCACGCCCGCAAAACCAGCGCCTATAAATGCGCCATACACTTCACGCAGTTTGTAGGTATCAAAAAATAAAAACCAGGAAGCATTTGTAAAATATGTATACAAAACACCGGCTGTCATTACCACAGCAAATACCAATACACCATGAACCATCCAGCGCTCAATTTTCCATGCACTTAATTTCTTATTTGAAAGTTGTCTGTATGGATCGCCCAGAGTTTCTGCCAACCCACCGCAGCCACATACCCACGAGCAGTACCAGCGCTTTCCGAAGAAATACACCAGCACCGGCACGGCAATAATGATGAGTGCAATGCCCCATACTAGCATAAATATTCCGAGGCCACCATTGGCAAGAAGTGTGTCCAGCCGGTTATTAAAAAAGAATGAATAATCAAGTGGCCAGATATTCTTAAAGTCAAAATATGGCTGGTTCAACCTGATCAGGATCTCCGGGATCAAAAATGCCAAGGCCGTTTGAAAGAACATCACGGAACATGTGCGCAAAATTTGGTATTTGCTGTGGCGATAGTTGATGATCATGCGCACACCCATGACAAGGATGCAGAGGGTGTACATAAATCCGTAAAGAAAAAATCTACCTGCT
>JANOLM010000343.1:0-3164 GCA_031419815.1 Bacteroidia bacterium | reverse complement strand
ATGGTTGTGCAAGTAACCAATGATAACCCGCAGTTTGTTTATAGAAATGCACAAAGTGCGAATACAGGTGGCATTGAACTGGAGTTTCGTAAGTCTTTAGCGAGTTTAGGAATGTCGAGATTTTTAAGGAACATGTCTTTTAATCTAAATGCCGCATTGATTAAAAGTAAAGTAGATATAGGAACTGGCGATAACACAAGTAATTTAATTCGCAATAGACCTTTGCAGGGTCAATCGCCTTATATCATCAACTTTGGCTTGTACTACAATGATGAGCAAACTGGGCTTTCTGTAAATGGCGCATACAATGTTTTTGGCGCTCGTATATTTTCGGTTGGCGATAAAGCATATCCATCCTGGTTTGAAATGCCGCGTAATTCACTTGACTTCCAGATTGCCAAGAAGTGGGGCAGTAAACGTTTTGAAACAAAGCTAAACGTGCAGAATGCATTGAACTCTGCTTATCGTATCTATCAGGATAATAACAGCGACAACAAAATTCAAAAAGAGGAGGCATTGATCCAACGTTATAAAACAGGAACATTGTTTTCATTAGTGCTATCATGGAAGTTCAATAAGACTAATTAGTATAAAATTTCCATTGAAGAAGGTCTGCTATCCCTTGGATGACAGACCTTCTTATTTATTAACAAACCGAGAAGATCATAACACTGGCTTAATAAATTGATAACTGGCCTTACACCAATGGCCGCAACTCTCAACCTAATTTTGGACAAATTATAAACGCTTAACTGCATGAAAAAAATTACACAGCTTTTAACCCTTTTTGCTATTGGTGCATCAATTCTGGTGTTCCAAGGTTGCAAGGAAGATGAAAAAATAGAACCAGCCCCTACTGTGGATGTTGATCCAACAGCCGCTGCCAACACTCCCGGTAATAAAGTTTCTGCAAACGTAACTGTAACAGCACCCAATGGTGGTAAGTCGTTAGTTATTTATGTGGCAGGTGCGGAAGTAGAAACAAAAGATATCACTGCTTTGGATCTTACTGTCCCAATTGCCTATGAGTATACTATCCCTACATCAGCAGTTATCGGATCAGTTATTGTAGTATCCTTTCAAGCAATTGATAATAAAGACTATCCCTCAGCGATTACAAACTTTGTCATATCTGTTGGAGACCCTGTAATTAAATTAGAGGGTACTCTTGCTACACAAACGCTGGATGCTACTAAGCCGTACTTATTGAAAGGACAGGTATTCGTGCCAAGCGGTGTTACGTTGACTATTCCCGAGGGAACAGTTATTAAAGGTGACAAAGCAACGAAGGCAGCTTTGATTATTCAGCCAGGTGGAAAGTTGATTGCAAACGGAACCGCTGCTAAACCAATTGTTTTCACATCGGCACAATCTATTGGTGAGCGCGATCGTGGAGACTGGGGTGGAGTAATTATTCTAGGAAATGCATGGGTAAACCAATCTGCTAAACCTGCCATTGAAGGCATCACGCCATCACAGACATATGGAAATATCACGAGTCCAACAACAAGTGTTGATGAAAATTCTGGTTCATTGAAATATGTGCGTATTGAATATGCAGGTGTTGAACTCACGCCTAATAACGAGACCAACAGCTTAACATTAGGTGCTGTTGGCAATGGAACTACGCTTGATTTTGTACAAGTTTCCTTTGGTGGTGATGATGGCTTTGAGTGGTTTGGTGGAAGCGTAAATGCAAAGCATCTTGTTTCTCTTTCCACATGGGATGATGATTTTGATACAGATTTCGGTTGGAGTGGAAATGTTCAGTGGGGTCTCTCGGTAAGAAATCCTTTCTTTGCAGATCAGTCTGGCTCAACAGCTTTCGAAAGCGATAACCAAGGTAATGCCAATGATACTCCAAGCGGAGCCACCGGATATACACAAGGGGTGTTTTCAAATGTAAGCGTTTTCGGCCCACTGGATTTTAACACTGGCCTAGGATCGGCCGCTACAAGTGCCCGTTCCATCAGTGGAAATTATACCCGCGCCATGCATATTCGCAGAAGAACAGCTCAATCTATTTTCAATTCAGTAATTAGTGGATGGTCTGTTGGGCTAACCATGGATGATCAGGCTACTTTAGACAATTTTACTTCGGGTAAAGGTGTAGTTAGTAATAACGTTATGTTTGCGCCAAACACCACAGCAAACGCTGAGTTTGGCTCCACTGTTACAGGTGCAGCGGCAACAACGGTGAAAGATTTCTGGACAAATGGTGCTAACATTGTTGAGAAGCCCGCGACAACAGCAGGTTGGTCTCCGGTTGCAGGAACTCCTGCTAACTCGATCAATCCTTATGCAGCATATGGTTTAGACAAGGCCTTATTTTTCGGTGCTTATACAGCCTCAACTTATCCATCCAATCCTAACTTTGCTATATCAACTGGAAGTTTGACAGGCCAAACGGCTGCAACTCTTTTTGCCAATGCAAAATTGGGAAGCTTCTTTGATAAGACATTGACCTACAAAGGTGCTTTTGGTGGAACGGATTGGACAGATACTTGGGCAGAATTTCAACCTCAGGCAAAAGCGTATTAGTAAGTATTTAATTTAGTTTTGAAAAGGCTTACCAGAAATGGTAGGCCTTTTTTTTAATTTCGCATCATGAATATTTTACGAGCTGGCTCCATTTTTATCGCATTTTTTTTGACATCCTGTTCTCCAAAAGAAAATTATACCCCGGATTCGTATCTCTCTATAAAAGAAAAAGATAAAGTACTGATGTCGATTATTCGTTATTTGGGCAAGTCACCTGAGAATGTAGGTATGGGCGAAAGGTTTGATCCGAAATACAATGAGTATTATTTTGACATTGCAAGTAGACATAAGTTTGAGCTATACTACATTACTGAAAAAGAGGCTCACTTTTTTTTAATCAGCCGGCCTGCTCCCAGTTTGTATGAGAAGAGAGTTGCTACTGGAGGAAGACTAAAGTTTAATGAGAAAGGTGATCTGATTGAATACGAAGAAATATTCCGCACCTGGAAAATGACGGATGAAGATTTAAAGGTGAAAGGGCCATTACTTTTTGATTTAATGGTGAAGGGTAAAGACTTAAGTCCTTATTATCGGACAAACTCTTCGGAAGAGTACATTGAGTTTCCAGATGAATACAATTCTTACGACAAGGCAGATAGGATGTGGAAGGTGAAATAACTTAA
>JANOLM010000342.1:0-7508 GCA_031419815.1 Bacteroidia bacterium | reverse complement strand
ACACTACTGGCTGATAAGATTTTTGGAAAAGCCGATGCTATCGCTAAAGATCATCGTTCACTTGTTCGCGAAGCAGTGTTAGAAAAAAACTGGATGTGGCACAATGATTTTAAAATCCCTAATGGTGTCCACGTTTATGGTCGCAGGTATAATCCCTTTGGACCCGAAAACTATCCTGCCGAAATAGCTAAGATTCGGGAAATGACCGCCATACGGGATCAGGCTATTTGGCTGGCGGCAAAAGGTGAAAAAATGGACATATCCGCATCTGATCAAAAGACAGCAACACTTCCACCTGTAGAAACAAATTATAATCCTGAGAAAAACGGCAGTCTGGAATATTTATATGGACAAGATGCTATCGACAAATTAACCATGGCTCCAGGTTATAAAATTGAGCTTTTCGCTTCCGAAAAAGAATTTGCCGACTTGGCAAAGCCATCTCAAATCGCTTTCGATAACAAAGGACGATTATGGATTGCAACCATGCCAAGTTACCCGCACTACAAGCCAGGCGACAAAAGGCCTAACGATAAACTCATCATATTGGAAGACACTGATGCTGATGGCAAAGCCGACAAGCAAATAATTTTTGCTGAAGGTTTGCACCTTCCTGTTGGATTTGAGATAGCACCAGAGGGTGTTTATGTTTCGCAAGGTACGAACATGGTACTGCTTACAGATATAGATGGAGATGACAAAGCCGATACGAAAGAAATTCTATTAAGCGGTTTTGATGATCATGACACACATCATGCGCACCATGCTTATACAGCAGATCCTTCAGGAGCAATTTACATGGGCGAAGGTGTTTTCTTACACACCAATGTGGAGACATCTTACGGGCCAGTTCGTGCTACCAACGGTGGGTTTTATAGATACAATCCGCAGAGGCGTCATCTTGAACGCACCGCACAGCTTTCAATCCCAAATCCATGGGGAATTGCATTTGATGAATGGGGACAAAATTTCTTTGCTGAGACCTCCGGCCCGGATGTGCGATGGATGATGCCCGGCTCTGTTAAATCCAGGTATGGCGTAGCCACTCACAAATCAAAAAACCTGATTGAAGAAAAGCACAGAGTGCGCCCTACATCTGGTCTTGAGTTTATTTCCAGTCGTCATTTTCCAGAGGATGTGCAAGGCGACCTGCTTATCAATAACACCATTGGTTTTTTAGGGATGAAGGAACACATGATGATAGACGATGGAACTGGTTATAACAGTAAACACAGGCAAGACATTGTGGTGTCAGCCGACAAGAACTTTCGCCCCGTGGATATGGAGTTTGCACCTGATGGATCTCTTTATCTTGCGGATTGGCATAACATATTGATTGGCCACATGCAACACAATGCACGTGACCCGCTGCGCGATCATTCGCACGGACGTATTTATCGAATCACTTATCCAGCGCGGCCGTTGGTTGAGCCAGCCAGCGTAGCTGGAGCAAGTATTGATAACCTTTTAAATAATTTAAAACTTCCTGAGTACCGCACACGCTATCGCACCAGACGCGAACTGCGTGGAAGGAAAGTATCTGAGGTACTCCCAATTCTTACAACCTGGGTTGCCAATCTGGATAAGGACGATCCTAAATATGAACATCATTTGCTGGAAGGATTGTGGGTAAGCTGGGGACTTAATAAAGTAGATCAAAAGCTGCTTCGTCAATTGCTTGGCGCGAATGATTATCGCGCAAGGGCTGCTGCTGTTAGAGTGTTGCGTTATACAGGTCATCAGGTAAAGGATCAAGCTGACTTATTGCTGCAGGCAGCGCGCGATGAGCATGGACGAGTCAGACTCGAAGCGATTGTAGCAGCCTCCTGGTTGGAAAAAGAAAAAGGTTTACCAATCGTTATGGAAGCCGGTAAGATGCCGCTAGATGATTGGACGATACATGCGCACGAAACTGCGATGGCACATCTTAATGGAAAGGCAGTAGAAGAAGAAAAAGAGGAGGCAGTCGTTACCAATCTTTCTGGAATTGAGCGCGAGCTTTTTATTGCAGGCAAGGCGATATACGCTAAAGAAGGATACTGCATCACCTGTCACCAGCCCGATGGCAGAGGGCTTTCAGCATCGGGCTTTCCACCTATAGTTGGTACGAATTGGGTAACAGGCAGTGATGAACGTTTGATTAAACTTGTGTTGAAAGGATTGCATGGCCCCATTGAAGTGCTCGGTACGAAGTATGCAGGGCAGGTACCTATGACTCCTTTCGGAGGATTGCTAAAAGACGATGAAGTAGCTGCCGTAATTACTTATGTGCGAAATGCTTTTGGAAACAAAGCATCTGTGGTAACTCCAGTCAAAGTGAAAGAAGTACGTGCTGCCAGTGAAAGTAAAAAGGGTTTCTATTCACCAGATGAGTTGCTAAAACAACATCCCATGGAGAAGTGAAGTAGTTTGCTAACATTAATAAGTTGATTCAATTAATTCTTTAAAGCGGTCTATGAAAAACTTAATACGTGCAAAGAACTTGATCCTGCTAATTGGTTTATTAACATGCAGTATTTATGTATGGTCACAAGCCAAAGAAAAACCGACAATAAAAAAAACTTTGGTGGTATTTGTAACGGGCGACCATGAATACAGTAGCGAAGCTACTATGCCACTACTTGCTGCCGAATTGGAGAAGAATTACGGTATGCGCACCATCGTACTTAAATCTTTTCCTGATCATACTTCGGAAGAAAACATTCCTGGCCTGGAGGTCTTGAAAGATGCTGACCTTGCCGTTTTTTTTCTGCGTTGGAGACGATTGCCTGCCGATCAATTGAAATTTATTGATGATTATTTAAAGTCAGGCAAGCCCATGATAGGGTTTCGCACTACTACACACTCTTTTAATTATCCAAAGGGTCATGAGCTCGAAAAATGGAATGCATTTGGAGAGCGTGCCTTTGGTTCCCCTCCTGGTTGGGGTGGCGCGGCAAACCACACACATTATGGTCATGAAAGTAGCACCGATGTTTCTGTCAATACAGAGGCAGCAAAGCATCCGATATTGGAAGGCGTGGAAAAAAAATTTCACGCAAGTTCATGGCTTTACAAGGTCTTGCCTGATTATCCCGCCAAGGGCTCTACCTGTTTGCTCATGGGCAAAGCGGTGAATCCTAACAGTGCAACTGCTATTGATAACCCGGTAGCGTGGACATGGCGAAACGCATCTGGAGGAAAAACTTTCTTCACCACTTTAGGTCATCCTGAAGATTTTCAGCAAGAAGCACTTCAACGCTTGTCAGTCAATGCTATTCATTGGGCAATGGGAATGAAAGTACCTAAAAAATGGGCGGGTAAAATAGATATGAATGTGAAGTACCGCAAGCCTTAATTTATTTTACAAAATGGATTTCTAGTTGGGCGCATCGTTGTAGAGAAAATCATTCTAACACATGAATAAAATCGGATTTAATTTATTGGCATGGTCGGGAGGTATTGGAGAAGACATGTTTCCTGTTTCCGAAAGGTTAAAAAAAATTGGGTATGACGGCATTGAATGTTTCATGGCAGAGCAGAACAGTGCAGTTTATAAACACTTCGGAAAACATTTGCAAAGTATTGGCTTGGAAGCAACGTGCGTGTTAGGTTTGGGCCCTGATGAAAATCCAGCTAGTGATTCTTTAGCAATACGTGAAAAAGCATTGCAAAGATTGAAGAATGCTATTGACTGTGCTCAGGCATTGAATTCAAAAATTATCTGTGGGCCTTTTCATTCTGCCTTTGCATACTTTGTCGGTCGACCCCCGGAAGCGAGTGAGTATGAGAGGAGTGCTGAAGTATTACATGCGGCTGCTGAGCATGCAGCACAGGCTGGCATCACATTGACCCTCGAAGCCCTTAACCGTTTCGAATGTTATCTGTGCAACACGATGGAGCAATTGACAATGTTGGTGAGTAAAGCCTCGCACCCAAATGTAAGAGCCATGTTCGATACGCATCATGCGAACATCGAAGAGAAAAAATTATCAGAGGCCATAAAGCAGATTGCACCCGTTTTGGCGCATGTACATATCAGTGAAAATGATAGGGGGACTCCTGGCGATGGCCATGTGCCGTGGGACGAAACATTTTCCACATTAGCAGACATAAAGTATAAAGGCTGGCTCACCATTGAAGCCTTTACCAGAAACGATCCCAACTTCGCCAATGCGATCAATGTTTGGCGCGAATATTCAAAGCCTTGGGATATGGCTGAAAAAGGGTTTAAATTTATTAAACAGAATTGTATGAAGCATGGGCTTTAATAATATGTGCTAACAATCCTTTGAAGTTATGAACGATAGAAGAAGATTTATCAAAACATCGGTCGTGGCCGCAATTGGAATGACTTCAGCACCATTATTCGGTTTTTCTATTTTAAAATCCAAACCACAAGGTGATAAAGACCTCATTGGTCACGGTGATTTTCGATATCGACCTCATCTTCAATGGGGCAATCTGGATAGTACAAAGACACCAGTCAAGAACTGCCATGAAATGGTCATGGATTCCAAAGGGCGTCTTATTATGATTACCGATGAGACAAGGAATAACATCATCGTTTATGATAAGTCTGGAAAATTAATAACGACCTGGGGAACAAGTTTTCCCGGTGGCCATGGTTTGACACTTGCAAAAGAAGGAGGTTAAGATTTTCTTTTTATTTGCGACACTACTTTAAGCACCGTAACAAAAACGACTGTTGACGGAAGAGTTTTATTGGAACTGGACAGCCCGAAAAAACTTGGCATCTATACGGAAGCCATGTCGTATAAGCCTACCGAATCAGCAGTAGCACCTAATGGCGACATCTATGTGGCCGATGGTTATGGTTCGCAGTTTGTCATTCAATACAATCACAAGGGCGAATATATCCGCCACTTTGGTGGGAAGGGAAATAAAGATGAAGAGTTTGATACAGCTCATGGCGTTGCCGTTGACTTGCGAGATAGTAAGAACCCTACACTTCTTATCACTTCCAGAGGTCACAATTCATTTAAACGATTTACTTTAGATGGAAAATATCTTTCTACTATTTTTCTTCCCGGAGCATTTGTTTGCCGCCCAGTGTTCGATGGAGAAAATATTTATGCCGGTGTTTGCTGGTCGCGGTTGAAGTATTTAAATCAGACTGACAATTCCGGATTTGTTACCATTCTGGATAAGAATGACAAGGTCATTTCAAATCCTGGAGGCACAGAACCCAAATTTGTTCGGGGCGAATTGCAACTGATGGTTCAAGCGATTCCTTTATTCAAACATTGCCATGATGTGTGTATTGATGAAGATAAAAATATATACGTGTGCCAATGGAATGCCGGGCAGTCTTATCCGATAAAATTGGAGAGGGTGTAGGAGTGTAAGAATGATGATAGTAAATTGGCAGTGTCAGTGGACGAAATGTCGGAGTACCTGGAAGCGGCCAAGTGACGTAACTCGAGATTTTAATACCACTCGTACGATTGGAAATAACCGAGCTATATTTCTCATTAATCGCAATGATTATCGGCTAATTACTGAGATTAATTACCAGAAAGGCTGGGTGTTCATAAAATTTATCGGAACGCATGCAGCGTACGATAAGGTGGATACAGAGACAGTGGATATATTCAAACCTAAAAATAGGAAAGGATGAAACTTAAAATACTCAAAACAAAAAAAGATTATCATGCGGCCCTGTCACAATTTGAGGAAATATTCCAGGCAAAGCCGGGTTCGCCAGAAAGTGACGAAGCTGACGTACTCTCCGTATTAATAAAAGTATATGAAGATAAGCACTTTGTGATACAGACTCCTGACCCGCTGGAGGCCATAAAATACAGAATGGAGCAGCAGGGATTAACCAATAGTGACTTAGCGGTTCTTCTGGGCTTCAAAAGCAGAGTAACCGATATTTTCAATAAGCACAGGAAGCTCAACCTTGTAATGATTCGTAAACTTCATGATCAATTGAACATTCCGCTGGAAACATTAGTGAAGGAATATTGAATCCAAACTAACGGCCTTTTTTCGATGAAAGCTCTGCGGTTTTTACAATGTGTGTTGCTACGGGTATTAGAAGAATCTGTTATCTGTCCAATTGCTATGATTGAAACCCCTTGGATTATATATGTCTGAGCACTCTGTCATTACAACTTTCTGGCTTTGGCAATTCCTCGGAAGGCTACATCCACTCATTGTTCATTTTCCGATTGCCCTTTTAGTAGTCGCTCTTTTTCTGGAAATTTATTCATGGCGAAGAGAAGATGTTACCTTAAGGGCAGGTCAGCAAATTATTCTACTCATCGGAGCGCTGAGCACTCTTGTTTCCGTTGTTTTTGGTTTGTTGTTAAAAGATCAGGATGAATATATTGGCAACTCGTTAACCATCCACCAATGGTCTGGGATTGCAACGGCTTTATTAGCGATTGTTACGTGGTATTTTTTCCGTCTTTCAGGCCAGCGTAATCAACTGATTACTATTTATAGAGCGTTTTTAGTCTGCTCAGTAATCGGAGTGACGATAGCGGGACACTATGGTGCATCTCTAACACATGGCCCTGATTATTTAACGGAAGTTTTACCGGGGCGCACTGAGAATAACTTTTCCGGAAACCCGGATTTTAATTTAGCGAATTTCAACAACGACTCTACTCATAAGGCCCTGGATGCAAGTCAAGTTGCTGCCCTTAATTTAGAGGTGCGGTCAATCTTTGCGCACAATTGTTATAAATGCCATAGCGCTGAAAAAACAAAAGGCCAACTTAGGCTAGATAAAAAAGAGCTTGTTATGAGAGGAGGCAAATCGGGAGAAGTAATTGACCCTGGCCATCCCGAAAAAAGTGAAATGATACGAAGGCTGCTCTTACCAAGAGAAGATAAAGAGTCCATGCCGCCTAAGGGAAAAACCCTAAGCGAAAAAGAAATTGCCACGGTGCAACTATGGATAAAAAAGGGAGCGCTTTGGCCGAACAGTGCGGATGAAAAGAGTGTGTACCGTGTAGCTGAGTTGGCTCCGAGAATGCCACCGTTGCCAAACGATGATTTAGGTTTGAAAAACCCGATCGACCGTTTCGTAAATGTTTATTTTGATAGCAAAAATATTTCATGGCCGCCAGTTGTGGATGATAAAATTTTCATTCGCAGGGTTTTCCTGGACATTGTAGGCTTATTGCCACCTCCCGAAAAATTAAATGCTTTTATCGTTGACACAAATCCTTCCAAGCGTGAGTTGCTTGTCCAGGAACTCCTAAACCGAAACGATGACTATGCACAACATTGGCTGAGCTTCTGGAACGATGCACTTAGAAACGATTACTCAGGCACCGGCTATATTACTGAGGGTCGTTTTGCAATTACCGAATGGCTGTATGAATCGCTAAAAAGTAATAAGCCTTATGATGCCTTTGTAAAAGAGCTGATTAGCCCCGATAAAAAATCGGAAGGGTTTATCCGGGGAATAAAGTGGCGCGGCACGGTCAATGCCAGCCAGCGTGTAGAAATGCAGGCTGCCCAAAACATATCGCAAGTATTTCTTGGTCTAA
>JANOLM010000341.1:0-8063 GCA_031419815.1 Bacteroidia bacterium | reverse complement strand
GAAACAAAACGCTATCATGCGATGCACCATCCGTTTACATCCCCAAAAAGAGAAGACCTTCATCTGCTGGATAGCGATCCCGGAAAAGTAAGAGCAAATGCCTATGACATGGTCATCAATGGAACAGAAGTGGGAGGCGGTTCTATCCGCATTCACGATAGGCCAACACAACAACTTATGTTTACCAAACTTGGCTTCAGTGACGAAGAGGCTAAAAAGCAATTTGGCTTTTTGATGGACGCCTTTGAATTCGGTGCACCACCACACGGTGGCATTGCCTTTGGTTTTGATAGACTTTGTTCACTCTTTGGTGGCGCAGACTCTATCCGCGACTTTATCGCCTTCCCTAAAAATAACTCAGGCCGCGATTTAATGATTGATACACCTTCAACCATCTCTCAAGAGCAATTGAATGAATTGAATATTGCCGTTAAAGAAGTGAAGAAGTAATATCTTGTTTCATAACTATTCAATAATTTTTGTTTTACGCCCATCTGTTTGTATAATCTAAAGTAAAAATTCTGATATGAACCGCTATATCTTTTTCTTTTTACTTACATCCCTTCCCTGCTTTTCGCAGAAAGCAAAGAAGACAAATGCATCCGCTATTTATTTTCCAGAAAAGGAATGGCTTCATAAAACCCCTGCCGAGGTTGGCCTTAATGGGCAACGATTAAAAGAAGCAATTGACTTTGCCATTGCAAATGAAACAAAAAGTCCACGAAGCCTTGAACAAAGTCATTATCAAACATTTGGTCGCGAACCTTTTGGTGACGCCATTGGCCCGATGAAAGAGCGTGGAGTGGCAACGGGCATCATAATCAAAAACGGTTATATCATTGCTGAATGGGGTGACCCATCTCGTGTTGACATGACCCACAGCGTAACAAAAAGTTTTTTATCAACTGCAGTGGGATTAGCCTATGATAAAGGTTTGATCAAAAGCATTCATGATACAGTCCGTCAATACGTGCCTCCAATCCAGGTTTATTCTCCAACTCCAATCGAAAACAAAGCTGATCAATTCGGCAAAGAGCAACTTCTTTCACTTTTTGAAACCAAGCACAACAGTACCATCACCTGGGATCATCTGTTGCGCCAGACAAGCGATTGGGAAGGAACTCTTTGGGGGAAGCCTGATTGGGCAGACAGGCCAAGTGATAAGCCTGCAGAATGGTTAACACGACAAAGAAATAAACCAGGCTCTGTTTATGAATACAATGATGTGCGCGTGAATGTTCTGGCACTTGCTGCCCTCAATGTGTGGCGAAGACCTTTGCCGCAAATAATAAAAGAAAATATTATGGATCCCATCGGTGCTTCCACAACCTGGCGTTGGTATGGCTATGAAAATTCTTGGGTAGTGTTGGATGGAACGATCACACAATCCGTAAGTGGCGGAGGGCATTGGGGTGGTGGTATGATTATCAACGGCTATGATATGGCACGCTTCGGCTATCTAACACTTCGCCATGGCAAGTGGAAAGAAACACAACTGATCTCTAATCAATGGGTGGATTGGGCTCTGACACCTACACCAGCTCAGCCAACTTATGGTTTTATGAATTGGTTTCTCAATACTGACAAAAAATATCTACCAAACGCCCCTGCAAATGCATTTACACATATCGGCAATGGCACGAACATGATTTACGTTGATCCTAATAATGACTTAGTAGCAGTGGTAAGATGGATTGACAATAAATCGCTGGATGAGTTTGTGAAAAGGTTATTAGCCTCGCTTGAGAATTAGATTACGGACAAAGCCCCTTAAGACAACAGTCTTGTAGTTTCGTCTGCATCAATCACAATATCATCTTCTCCCACTTCATCAAACGGATTTTCCAAGTGGTCTTGAATATTATCCAGACTTACCAAAATGAAACTGTACAGAATGGGCATGACATACTCTAATGATGCCGAATAATCCTTAAAGGAACTGGCGAAGTAGGGTCCATAAATAATAGGAAATACATAGATAAAAACTTTACTGTACATGCGCAGTGTAACCGGTGTGCGGTACTGATGAATGATCTTCATGTTATCGAAGGCGATAATCATCTTACTTACATACTGACTTACACGGGATATCTCACCGCTTTGTACACCGAAATTTCTCATTTCCATGGTGAGCCCTGAAAGCTGAGAAAACTTCTCATACATTTTCTTCTCATTTTCACTCCATAGTTTCGGACTTCCTTTCAGCATATTTTTCATTTGCAGCATCATATCCCTTATCAACTGGCTGACACGGACTGGCAGATCATTTTCTTTATTGATCGTCCAATCGCGGGTTGCGTAATAAATAACGATGGCATGTCCTTTAAAATCGGAGAGACGTTGTAATGCTCCCTCCCTTCTGGTGTAAGCAGACCCAATGGAAAAAACAACTGGAAATACAATGGCCACGCCTACCAGCATATCCGGAAACTTTGCAGTAAGACCCAATTGAATACAAATGTAGGTTGAAAGGACAGAGAGTGCTGTGATCAGAAAGGTCTTATAATTGATAATTAAAGAAAAACTTTTAAACATCCTTTTCATAGCTAGGTTTATTAGAGCGGTCGAAATTTCCAAAAAGACATGAGATAACCAAATTGTTATTGGTTTATTACCAATTTGTTATCAACATCAGGCTTTTTGAAGAGGGGACATGAGAGTTTTGCCTCTCTTTGGAGCTAAGCCTAAACTGGCCTAAAAAGAAAGGAGCCTGATCAGGCTCCCTTATGTCTTTAAAACGTGTAGGTTTCTTTACTCTTCTAAAACCTCAACTTCCACTCTCACATTTTTCTTCGCATGCACGCTTTCCTTATCGTGAATCATTCGACCGCCACCCCATGCTTTAATTTCCAATCGCTCAGCGGCAATTCCCTGCGATACCAACCAATCCTTGATCACCTGAGCGCGCTCGCGGGATAAATCTTTAGCGGAACCAATTCCATTTTTTACGTCATCCGTCAAGGCAAAGAAGTTTTTACTCGGCCCCATTGTCATAATTTTTCCATGTGCACTTCCATTGGTATGCCCATGTAGCCTGATCTTATAATTTGGATTATCCTCCATCATTTGGAGTAAACTATTAAGCTCAAACTTGGATTCCGGAAGCATAATGGCAGCATCCGTATAAAAATAAACGTTATACAAAGTTGATAAATCTCCCTTGTGATAACGGACCAAGTCAAACTTGACCAAGTAAAAATTGCCCACTAAATCTACATAAGGTCGAAGTGTATCCGCTTCTGTATTTTGAAAATTAATTTCATGTTGCACTTTGCGATAACCAAATGCATTACATATGAGGGTCAATTGGCCAGATTTACTTTTAGGATCAGGTAATGTGACGTACGAATTGCCTTTCACTTTGATGATAGATCTGGAGCGTTCCGTATCAATCACCTCAATCTCACCATCTATCACACGTCCATTTCTGCCATTAAATAAACTCAGGAAAATAGGTGTATTTGTTAATGTTTGTGGTAGAAATACAGGTTCTGCTTTTGGATTATCAATTACCACCGTCATTATGTTACTGGAGATAGTCTCATCAGATGCTGGTTGTTCAACCGCTGGGGTAGCTATTGCCTCAGATTTTTTTTCTTGATCAACCAGTGACTTGGGAATTGCGATATAAATAGAAGCTGCGGGTTTTTCTACAACCTCTTTCTTAGCTTCAGTTTGGGTGGCAACAACACCATCCTCCTTAAAAGAGCCTGGCATTATCCGAACCCAGGCATCTGAAAAATTACCAGATTGACGGGTCTTTTCCATTTCACGAATAGATTCGGTAAAATCAGAATACTGAGCCAGATAAACGTAAATAAATTTTCGCGTGGCATCCAACCCAAAACTTGCATGAAGTCCACCTTTATTGATTTTGTCGGCATATTTCCTGGCATAATCTTCCTGCCCAGCACGATAGGCTGCCACTACTACATAATATCCTGCCGAAAGTTGGTCGCCTTGTTGGGGTATATCACCACCAAAAGTAGATGATGAAATAATGCCTGTGAAAGCGAAGAAAACGAATTTGAGGAGATTTTTCATCGATGAAAAGTGACTTTTGTTGAATCAATATTAACTAAAAACCCGAAATTTTCAAGTCTATCAAGCTAACTGTTAGCAAGAAGCATTTATTCAGATGTGGGATTTAAACTTTTCTTGTAAAAATCCCGTGCCATAGCCTATCAATTGAATGGCTGCAGAAGGTAGGCTGAGTGCTGATACTTCAAAAGATTTATGCACCAATAAAGAGTGGGCAAAAATACCCAAAAAATAAAGCCCATAGACCGTAAGAAAAAGATTGCCAAGGGTTGGTTCCAAAAGAAGAAAAAGAAGGGAAAAAACAAAACCTAGCAAGAACAAAGAAGGAAACCAATGCGTGATTTTAATTTCCCCTGGATGGACTTTGCCCACCAACACTCTGCCTCTGCCAAAATTAAAAACCTGTTTATAAAATTGTTTAAAGTTTGTTCTTCGCTTATGATAAACAAAAGCCTCCGGAATAAGACCCACTTCAAAGCCAGCTTTTTTCATGCGTATGCTGAATTCTATGTCCTCTGCTAACCGATCGAATTTAAAACCACCCGTTTTCCCAAAAACTTCCTTGCGGATACCCATATTAAAACTTCGGGGTTGAAAGCCCTTCGATCTTCCCCCTCGTATTCCCCCCGTTGTCAAAAAAGATGACATGGTGTATGCCATTGCTCGTTGCAATGAAGTAAAATCTTCATGGGCGCGGTCAGGGCCACCCCAGGCATCCAGTGGGGTTCGCTCTAAAAAAGATTCTACATTCTCAAAATAGTGTTTTGGAATAATACAATCTGAATCGAAGACCACGAAGTACTCTCCCTTTGCTTTTTGAAATCCAAAATTACGGCTTGGGCCTGGCCCTGTATTGGGCTTGAAATAATATTGCAAGGCTAATTTCCCAACATATTTTTCAAAGACTTTCTCACAGGTGATCGAAGAACCATCTTCCACCAGCACAACTTCGAAATTGGCAAATGTTTGTTTCGTTAAACTCTCCAGCAATTCCTCCGCTTCCAGCGGGCGGTTATATACCGGGATAATGATGGAGTACTTGGGGTTAACCATTGCCGTAAAAGTAATGATTTAAATAAGGTATTGAGCGCGTATCAAGAATAGCATCACTCCTTCGCTACTGTAAAACTTCTTCTTAGATACGGGTTGTTTTCTTACCTTTCTTCAAACATTAAAACCATGGCTCGAATAAAATTCTTCTTTCTGTTTTTATGCGTGAGCTCAGTCTCATTAGCGCAAATAAAAAATTATGATCAAGATGTCAAATCGGTTGATAGCATTATAGCAAGCCTGTATAATGTAATTTCAGGGGAAGCGGGTGTTGCCCGAGATTGGGATCGATTCAAAAATCTTTTCAGTCCGGAAGCGAGATTGATCCCTACCCGAAAAGATGAAAACGGAAAACTCATTACCAAAACCATGAGCCCAGAAGAATATATTCAATTCTTCACCCCAAGAGTTTCATCGGGTTTTTTCGAACGAGAGCTAAATCGTAAAACAGAAGAGTACGGAACAATTGCCCACGTTTTCAGCACCTACGAAACCAAAGAGAAGAAAGAAGGGCCTGTCACTAACAGGGGAATAAACAGCATACAGCTTTTTAAAGACAAGGATCGCTATTATATTGTTAATGTTTATTGGTGTGCCGAAAGCATGGGGTTTGCTTTGCCCGCGAAGTATTTGAAATAAAAAGGAATACTAGGTGGTGAATTAATTAAAATCTTTGATATGAAGTTTTATACTATTCTTTTTTTAACGGTAGCAATTTTTTTCTGCTCGCAAGCACAAAACTCAACCATCAATCTTGATCAAATTGCAGCAAAGCACGCAACTATTTCGTTCAAAGAATTTTATGATCTACTAAGCATTCCAAATGATGCCCATGTGCCAGCGGACATCGAGAAAAATGTCAAATGGTGCGAAGCCGCATTTACTAAGCGTGGCTTCACAACGAAGCGATTGAACACCGAAACTGTACCCTTGCTTTTGGCCGAACGTAAAGTGCAAAGCCCAAACTTGCCTTCCGGCAAGGCGAGAAAGACGGTTCTGATTTATTTACAATTTGATGGGCAGCCAGTAAATCCAAGTCAATGGAAACAGGAAAGTCCGTGGAAACCTACTTTGAAAGAAAGAGGAAGTGATGGAACATGGAATCCCATTCCTTATGAAAAATTGTTTGAAACAATGGAACCCAACTGGCGGATTTTTGCACGATCTACCTCTGATGCCAAGGGCCCCGCAATGGCTTTTCTTGCTTCCCTTGACGCCCTCAAGGAATTAAAGTCTGAGCCCAATTTTAATATTAAAGTGATCATGGACTTTGAGGAAGAACTGGGGTCACCTCATTTACCTGGCGCTGTTGCAAAGTACAAAAGTGACTTAGCTGCCGATGCGCTCATCATCTTTGATGGCCCAAGACATGTGAGCAATCAGCCTACACTTTCGTTTGGCGCCCGTGGCATTAGCGAGATAACACTCACCACATTTGGCCCTCGTGTGCCTATGCACAGCGGGAACTATGGGAATTATACACCTAATCCTGCGCTGAGATTGTCGCAACTGTTGGCATCCATGAAAGACGAAGATGGAAGAGTAATAATTCCTGGATTTTATGATGGCGTAATTCTAACAGACGAGGAGAAAAAAATATTGGCTCAAGTACCCGATGATGAACTTGAAATAAAAAAATTTCTAGGTATCGCTCAGCCCGATAACGTGGGAAATAATTTTCAGGAATCTTTGCAATACCCCACATTGAACATACGCGGGATGGATGCTTTATTTATAGGCAATGAAGCCCGAACGTTAATACCTGCTACCGCAACTGCTGAAATTGACATTCGCCTGGTTCCATCGAGTGATCCTGAAAAGTTAATTGATCTGGTGCGCAAACACGTAGAAGGAAAAGGTTATTACATTGTTGCAAAAGAACCCACCGAAGAAGAGCGCATGAAGTATCCTAAAATTGCAGCTATTCAATCCAGCACTTCCTATCTTGCTTTTCAAACATCTTTTAATTCAGAATGTGGCATCTGGTTAGCCAAGGCGATGAACAGAGCCTTTGGAAAAGATCCCATCAAAGTGCGCACTGCGGGTGGCTCAATCCCCATCTCCCCGTTTGTTATCACCCTGGGCATTCCCGCTGTGGCAGTGCCTACCGTAAATGCTGACAACAACCAACATGCCGAGAATGAAAATATTAGGGTTGGAAACTATGTGGATGCTGTGAAAACTTTTTTGGCGATAATGCTGGAAAAGATCCCTTAAGAGATTTTTTTGAAGGCATGGAGAAGATTTTTATCAAGCGTCCAAAGCTCATGACCATAGGCAACCGCACCAGCAAGGATATAGCATTCTATCAAGCCAACGCCTTCTTTAAAAAGTTTATATCTGGCAGATAACTTTCCAGCTTCAATAAATAGGTCATCCTCTTCTAGTTTAGGAACATTAATCCAATAATCAAGGATAGTTTTATTTTCCTTCTCGTTTTTGGTTCCCTGCAGCAATTCTCCAAAGACAGCACTGACAGTGATCAAGTCGTCTTCTTCTAAATGTACTATCATTCTTTTCTCGACAGAGGTGTTTGTTTGCCTCAGAAAATCAATCCAAACAGATGTGTCGGCTAAAATCACAAGGCCCGGTTAATTTTTCTAATGCCTGCTGCTGAAAAATCGTTTCTAAACTCAAGTGGTTTGGTCTGCACCTTTTTTATCAATTTTTTTATCCTCTGTCGGCTAAGGTAATCGGTTATGGCGATCAACAAACCTTCTGTAATGTTGCGTCCACCAGAATATTTCTTAACATCCTTGATCATATCATCAGGGATCAATGCAGTTACTTTCATAAAACGAATTTTTTGTTAAAATACGATATTCCACGTATAAGGTTATAAGCAGATAAAAGGGGTGCATTTCAAAATGTCGCGCTTTGAAAAAATATTTGACCCCTACAGGGTCATCTGGTAGTTATAACTTTTATTCTACAAACATTTAATCCCTATCGGGATTACCTGTAGAATGGAC
>JANOLM010000340.1:0-2063 GCA_031419815.1 Bacteroidia bacterium | reverse complement strand
TTTGGCCATCACATTAGAGGCAACTTTGATCTCCGAGTCTGGAAGGATACCTGGTATTTCAAATTTGATAGTTTGTTCTGTAATCGCATCGAATTGTTCACCAAACCACTCGCGACCGGATTTTAATTCATTAAACTTATCTGTTTCGTGAAAGGCGAAATCGTCAAACTCGTTGATGACAGGAAACCCTGGACTTGCACTTTCAACTGTGCCTATTCTTTTTCCGGCACTTCCCTCCACGGTGATGAAGTAGAAGTTTTTATCTGTATATAAATGATTGGTATAGTTAAACATTCTTTTTGCCTGGTTGTAGCGATAGACATCCGGGCCTTGTCCGAAGAAAAGTATGAAATCGCTTTTATCGAACCGGCCATCACTTTCACCTGAAATAGAAATAGAAAGTTCGGTCAATTCTCCTTTGCGAGGTGCGCTATTAGCCTGGGGCAGCATTCCGTTGCCACTGGCGTAGAGTTTTATTTTTTGAGGATCAATCTTGTCGGGGTCTATTCCAGATTTCTTGAGGAGGTTATAATCGATTTTATAAACACCATCTGCTTTTACCGAGAATTTAGACCACTGCCCTTTACTCAAAATCGTTGCTTGACCATCAGAGGTGATGGACTTTCCCAAAAGGAAAAAAAGTAGGCCAGCTATTTTGAAATTTGTGCGCAAAAAAATTAGGATTGTGGGTTAATCAGTCAATTTCAATGCTTTACCTACTAACGAAAAGACAATGTACAGTAGTATTAAAAGAGGTAAGGCTATTTTGCCCAACAGGACAAGCAGTAATACGGAAACAGCGATAAAAGTAAACCTGACTTTATTGTTTTTCCAGGAGAAGTCTTTGAATTTGAAGGCAAAGATTTCTATTCGAGAGACCAACAACAAAGAAAAAATTATACTGATTAGAATCAACACCCAATCTTGATAGAGCCAATTGCCCACTTGACCATGCAATAATGGAAGGGAGGTAATAAAAAGTGTGTTGGCAGGGGTATTTAATCCTTTAAAAGAATCTCTTTGTGTTTCATCCACATTAAAAATGGCAAGGCGAAGGGCAGAGCACACTGCAATGAAGAAACCAAGATAGGGCAGCCATGAACTGGGAGAAGAAGCTCCTAGCATTTTATACATTACCAAAGAAGGAAGCAGGCCGAAGCTGACCATGTCCGCTAATGAATCCAGCTCTTTGCCGATGGGGGAAATCACTTTTAGCATGCGAGCTGCAAAGCCATCAAGGAAATCAAAGAAAGCTGCAGCCCATACAAAGTAGGCGGCAGGAACATTGCGTTCTTCCAGACAATACACGATACCCAAACAGCCACACACCAGATTGCAACACGTTAGAAAATTAGGAATATGTCTGATCATAATTTGGTCAGCGTAACGAAAGTGCACAAAATGGATTTGAAATTTTTTCTTCTCCCAGTGTTGTGGTGTCGCCATGGCCAGGGTAAACCACTACATCATCGGGCAACACAAAAAGCTTTTGATGGATGCTGTTGATCAATGTTTCATGATTGCCTCCAGGAAGATCGGTACGGCCTACGCTTCGTTTAAAAAGAACATCGCCACCCATTAGAATTTTTTCTTTTTGATTGTAAAAGGCAATATGACCAGGAGCATGACCGGGCACAAACAGAACGCTGAATTTTGAATTTCCAAAAATCACGTCATCACCTTCTTCTAAAAATTGATCTGGCAACGCTTCTGTATAATTGATGAAGCCATAGTTTGGCGCGTATGCCTTCACCGCTTTCAAAACTGACTCATCTTTTTTATGCATCAGAAAAGGCACTTTATACTTTTCTTTTACATGGTAATTTCCCAAAACATGGTCGATATGAGCGTGCGTGTTTAGTAAATACGTTACAATTAATTTTTCTGATTTTATAAAATTGTCGAGATGGTCTTTCTCTTCCTGTTCATAACATCCCGGGTCTATGACTACTGCCTCCAGGCTATCATCATAAACCACGTAGGTATTCTCTGAAAATGGGTTAAATACGAATGTCTTAACGTGAAGCATAAATCGGAAAACGACAAAGTTAAAGCTTCTTTCG
>JANOLM010000339.1:0-7706 GCA_031419815.1 Bacteroidia bacterium | reverse complement strand
TAATCTCAACACAAGTTTGGCCAACGACATCTCTCTCAACTTCGCGTTGGCTGAGATGATGGCGCAGTCTTCTTCTATTTCAAAGAATAATTTTGACAGCCTCTTTATACCGCTACGAGTAGTGGCAGCCGATATTTTTACGCAAACTGAGGTGGTGCTGAATAAGGGAGTACTAAGCGATGCTATGCGCGCCACACAAACGGTTCCTCTTTTCTATGACCCCATCAGAGTAGATGGTAAATATCTTTTTGATGGAGGTGTTTATAATAATTTTCCGGTGGATGTTGCACAAAAAGAATTTAAGCCACAGGTTATTATTGGCTCCAACGTATCGACCAAAGTGTATGAGGAGTATCCCTTCGGTGAAGATGATAAGCTTATCTCACGTTCGTTACTTTATATGCTGTTAGATAAATCCGATCCGGGCAAAGTTCCTTCTACTGGAATTTACATTCAATCCGATCTTAAGGCGTTCACGGCTTTTGAATTTGCCAAAGCAAAGAGCATGATTGATAGCGGTTATTCTCAAACCATCAGGCAGATGAGTGAAATCAAAGCAAAAATTTCTGCGAGGGTACTGTGTGAGGAAGTGGCTGCCAGGCGCAACACCTTTAATGGCAAAGCCAGCCCAATGATTGTTGAAAAGATCCGGTTTACTGGATTTAACTCAAGACAGCAACGTTATCTCAGTAAGTTTTTCACTTTAAAAGACAAACAACCACTTTATTTCAGGCAGATTAAAGCTGGTTATTATAAGTTGGTGGCTGAAGATTATTTTAAAAACGTATACCCGGGGTTTCTTTATCATCCCGATTTAAAGAAATATGAGTTTCAGCTCTCGAAACGTCCTCAAAATAATTTTCAGGTTGACTTTGGCGGAGTCATTGCAACGCGCAGCATAAGCGGAATATTTTTAGGATTAAATTATTACTACTTCAACCGTGCACTCACGCACGCCAGTGCAAATTTTTATGCCGGCACTTTTTATAAATCCGCTCAAATTAAAGCTCGCCTGGACATCCCAAGTTTTGGTCAGTATTATATTGAACCAGAAGCCACCTTTAACAATTGGGATTTTATTCAGGGAAGTGATGTATTCATCACAAACTATTCACCTACTGTTTTGAAACGTATTGATCGCAAAGTAGGAGCTGGTTTTGGCAAACCGGTAGGACAACAATATAAAGCATCTCTATATGGTTTTTACATAAACAACACCGATCGTTTTTTTAATACACAATCTTTTTTATCAACGGATACTCTGGATGAAGTAAATCTTTATGGCTCCCGTGTGGGATTTAAATTATCCACCAACTTGCTTAATCGAAAACAATATGCTAGTCAAGGCCATGCCTATGAGTTTAGCCTGGACTGGTTTAGTCTTATTGAGCAGATTGAAAGCGGAAGTACTTCCACACAACCGCTTGGCAACAATCAGCATCGTGCGTGGGTGAGGGCAAGGATAACAATGGAGCAGTATTTTAAAAAAGGTTTTTATAGTTCCGGTTATTATTTTGATGCCGTCTTTTCCAATCAGCCCTTGTTTAGCAATTATCAAAGCACCATTATAAATGCTCCTTCATTTAATCCCATTCAGGATAGTCGCACGTTACTCTTGCAAAATTTTAGAGCATTTAATTATGTGGCCGGTGGCTGGAGAAATGTTTTTTCATTGCGCGGCAATCTCGATCTTCGTTTGGAAGGATATCTATTCAAACCCTTTGAGCAAATAGTAAGAGGTGTTAGTCAAGAACCTTCGCTTCGCCAGGAGCTCACGAGCGTTTTCTTTGCGGGCACTGCCGGGCTTGTACTTCACACCACTGTGGGGCCGGTCAGTTTGAGTTTAAATTATTATGACGATGCGGAGAACCAATTTGGGGCGCTGCTCCATGTAGGTTTTTTACTGTTTAATCGAACTTCTATAGAGTAATCCCTTTCAAAATCAAAAGACTTTCAAATTTTATGAGATAATACTCCTGTTTAATGATGTATTATTTTCAGCATTTTTGAATTTTTAGCTAAGTTTAAATTCTAAAAGCATTTCAGCACCCTACACCACACCGTAAATGAAGAGATTACTACTGGCTATTTACCTTATAGTCTGCGTTCAAATTATAGCCAAGACCCAGGTGGTACAGTGGGCAACAAAAGTAATTGATGTTTCTTCTGAGCTAACACCCGTCCAGTACTCGGCACAACAAATACTAGGAAAACCAAATGTTCTTCCGGCAGGTGGTCAAAATCCGAATGCCTGGACACCCGATAAACCGAAGCGCAAAGAGTTTATCAAGGTGGGGTTTGCTACACCCATACAAATTCAACAGATTGCTATAGCCGAATCTCATAATCCAACTGCGTTATTCAAAATCTATACGTATGATGAAGCTGGCAGAGAGCATCTCATCCGAAGCTTTAGTCCAATCGTTATTCCGTTGAAGAGCCGAATGCTAACAATTTTAATGGAAAAGACACCTTACAAAGTGACTAGTGTAAAACTTGAATTTGATGGTGCTGCTTTAACTGATTATTTTTCGATTGATGCCATTGCCATTACAGATTCCAACTATCCTATTGTTGCCAACATCGATATTCCAGATTTGTTAAGTAAGGGACTAATAACAGAACGCCTGGATGAAAATGTAAACAGTGAATTCACAGAATTAAATCCCATACTTACCCCTGATGGAAAGACATTGTATTTCAGTAGAAAAAATCACCCTGGAAATATTGGTGGTGTAAACGACAAAGAGGACATCTGGTATTCAGAGCTTGGGCCTGATGGCAAATGGACACTTGCAAAAAACATGGGGCCGCAATTCAATAACGAGTTTCCAAATTTTGCGAGTGCCGTTAGTTCTGCTACGCCAGATGGTAAGTCTGTTCTAATGCTCTTGGGCAACCGATACCTTGAAAATGGAAAGATGCTTGCCGGGGTGTCCGTCAGCGACAACATTAATGGATCGTGGAGTAATCCCAAGCCGATTCTGATAGAGAATGATTATAACTATAACGAGAAGGCAAACTATTTCATGGCCAACACCAGGAAATCTTTACTTATGTCGATTGAGCGGGAAGATTCACGGGGCGGCAGAGATATGTATGTAAGTTTTGCTAAGAACGATAGTGTGTGGAGTGAACCTCTTAACCTTGGAATAATTGTGAATACCTCGGGTGAAGATACAGCTCCCTTTCTCGCCTCGGATGATAAGACCCTCTATTTCTCATCGAATGGCTTTAGTGGATTTGGTGGAAGCGACATTTATATATCGAGACGTCTGGACGATACCTGGACAAATTGGACAGAACCTCAGAATATGGGTCCAGACATTAACTCCAAGCTTGATGACTTATTTTTCAATATTCCGGCATCAAGTGAGTTTGCCTATTACTCCAGGGGCATGACGGAAGATAATGCAGATATTTTTCGCGTCAAGCTTCCACTGTACAAGAGCCCCGAACCGGTGGTCCTTGTTAAAGGTAAGTTGATAGATTCAAAAACAGGAAAACCAATAGGCGCCAAAATTATTTATGAACGTCTTTCGGATGGAAAAGAAGTTGGTATAACGTATTCTAATCCTGAAACTGGGGAATATGAAATTCGTCTTCCTGGCGGACAACTCTATGGGTTTAGGGCAGAAGCTGATGGTCACATATCAGAAAGCCAAAATCTAGATCTTAGGGATATGTCCAAGGATACAACGGTTGAACACAAGGACATAACTCTTGCACCCATTGAGATCGCGCGTATTGAACCTGACGCTACAATAGCCCTGAATAATATTTTCTTTGATTTCAAAAAAGCAACACTTAGGCCTGAATCATTCTCTGAGTTGAACAGGATTGTTAATCTTATGAAAGACAATAGTGAAATGACAGTTGAAATTTCAGGACATACCGATGCTACAGGCCCCAATGATTATAATATGTGGCTGTCTGAATGGCGCGCCAAAGCAGTTGCCACTTACCTGATACAAAAGAGCATTGAGAAAGAACGCATTTCAGTAGTCTTCTTTGGTGAGACTAAACCTGCAGATACAAATGAAACCAAAGAAGGTAGGGGAAAAAACAGAAGAGTTGAATTCAAAATTGTAAAAATGTAGTCTACATCATTTTAGAGAGGGTATGATGAAATCTTTTTTATTTCTGCTCATAATAATTGCCTTCGCAGGCAAGATTTTAGCGCAAGCAACGGATACCTTAATCTACGCCCAAGGTAAAATCGTGAATGCAGTAACGAAAGAAGCCATTGTAGCTAAAATTTCGTATCAAAGTTTGCCCTATGGAAGCAAGGTTGGAATGCTAAGTGGTAGCAACTATAAATTTGCGATGTATGACAAAGAGAAATATTCCATCATCGTAGAGGCTTCGGGCTTTGTTGCGGCCAAATACATGCTTGATCCGGCCTCTGCAAATGATCAGGGAATTGTGCAGCAAGACATCGAACTAGGAGTACCCGTAGCTGCTATTAAAGTTGCCGAAACAGCTCATACAGCAGGCAAGGAAATGACCCTCCAAAATCTAATTTTTGCACAAGGAAAGGCTAAAATTGAACCGGCATCTTACCCTGAACTGAATGTCGTTATCAAAATGCTGAAGGATAATCCTGGTATGGTTATTCAATTGGAAGGGCATACCGATTTCAAAGGAGATCCAAAAGAAAATATGAAGCTGTCGCAAGAACGAGTTGAGGCCGTAAAAAGTTATTTGCTTTCAAATGGTGTAGCTAAGAATAAATTAAAGACGAAGGCCTTTGGAGGAACGATGCCGTTGTCACGTGAGGACACAGAGGAAGCCCATAAGATGAACCGAAGAGTGGTGGCGAGAATCCTAAAGAATTAGCGAGACGCAACCGGAGAGCCCTTGCTCAACACATAATTTTTATACTGCTGAATGACCCGGCTTTTTACAGCAGTCGATAAATCACTTTCTATTATTGATTTTATTAATACAACGGCCAGCTCCTCTACCCGTGGAGATTCATAAATTCTTTTAGATAGCTCTAGTAGCGATGCGCACGCTAGCAAATCCTGTTTGTTGTAAGATTTAACGGCCTGATTGAAATAAAGCAATCCGGCTAATTGATTTGGGGTTACCTCATGAAATAAATTGAATGAGTAGTGGTAGTACATTTTATCATTAACATTATCGTAGTTCGTGATTGTGGACTGACGGTATGCTCCAATTCTTCTGCTTATTTCAGTTGGATCGTCTACAAATCCAGATAATCGATCCGTTGTTTCCAACAGCACCTGGCCGTTCGTTGTGTTTACCAAAATGAAAATGTGATAATTGGTTTCAATGATCTTATAGTCGAAATGAGTTTGACTTAAAATTATACTGAGCAAAGCGGTTGCTGTCAGACAATCAAACCTTCCATTTTGAAATACTTCCCCAAGATCAGCATACTCGGAATAGGTCTTTAAAAATTTTTGATGCGTTGCCTTAAAAATTGACCTCAGAAACTTCTTTTCTGACTTCACTTCTTGTTGATGCAGCTTTTGAATAAACGTACTCAGCTTTTCAGATTCCCTTAAGGATGGTTTTACTGGAGAAGTGGCAATAAGTTGCTGAAAAAGAGGAGCCACCTGTCCCTCCACCAAGGTTGGTAATATGATAAGAAATATAGCGACTGCTTTTCTCAAAGTTTACGCATGTGTTAACATTTGTAAGACAAAGTTAACGGAATATTAATATTTGACAATATTTTGGTAACATTCCCTTAACATTAGACGGATGAGCAAAAATTAAATACCTTTAAAAAGAAGTAAATTCTATGGAGATAGTTGCAAAAAAACTCGATTCCGCTCGAATTGATAAGATTTTAAGGGCCCAAAAGGTCAAGAGTATTGAATTAAGGGGTGAGCCCATTGCCAATCGGAAAAAACGAATTAATAGGCTTTATGATTGGATTTTTGCCAATCGTGAGAAAATTCAGTTGGCTGTTCATCAGGATTTTAAGAAGCCTCTACTTGAAGTTGATACATCAGAGATTTATCCTGTGGTGGCTGAGATCCGCTACTCGCTTGCCAATTTGGATGCCTGGAGTAAGCCAAAAAAAATAGATGCCCCTCTTACCTATCTTGGAACGCGGGCTGAAGTTCGCTTTGAGCCCAAGGGAGTTTGTCTCATTATAGCCCCTTGGAATTTCCCATTTAACCTCTGCATTGGCCCATTGGTGTCATGTCTTGCCGCAGGGAATACAGCAATACTTAAGCCCTCCGAGTTAACCCCTCATACTTCTACGCTCATCAAAGAGATGATTGCAGAAACCTTTGAAGAAGATACGGTAGCCGTAATAGAAGGTGGAGCAGAAGCCTCCACGCACCTTCTCAATCTTCCATTTGATCACATCTTTTTCACAGGCAGTCCTTCTATTGGAAAAATAGTAATGAAAGCTGCGGCCTCTAATCTCACTTCCGTTACCCTGGAGCTGGGTGGAAAATCACCAACCATTATTGATGCCACAGCAAACCTTACAGACGTTGCCAAACGAATAGCGTTTGGTAAATTCTTAAATAATGGCCAGGCCTGCATTGCCCCTGATTACGTTTTGGTAGAAGAAAAAATCAAGGATAAATTTATTGAAGCTTTGAGAACAGCTGTGCTCAAATTATTTGGCGAGCACAATACGATAACAGAGCATTCGCCAAGCTATGCAAGGATTGTTAACGATCGGCATTTCAGCCGCATCAATCTTCTTATACAAGATGCTTTGCAAAAGGGAGCAAAACTTGAAATGCAAGGCGAGGTAAATGAACAGACTCGTTTTATCCATCCAATGATCCTGTCAGATGTTCCAACAAATTGCTTATTAATGGAGGAGGAAATATTCGGGCCAGTGCTGCCAGTGCTCACGTTCAATTCACCTGATGAAGTGATTCACCTGATCAATAGCAAACCGAAGCCCTTAGCACTTTACATTTTTAGCCATAGCCGCAAATTCAGGGAAAACATATTGTCACAGACATCTTCCGGCTCTGTTGTGATAAATGATTGCGTACTCCAATTCACACATCCCAACTTACCTTTTGGGGGCGTCAATAATAGTGGAATTGGCAAATCGCATGGCCACTATGGATTTATGGCTTTTTCTAATGAAAAGCCTATTCTGCGTCAGAAAAGTGGATTTTCGAGCTTGTATTTTTTATATCCTCCGTATACCAACAACATGAAAAAGTTAGTGAACATCCTTTTGCGTTGGTTTTAGAATAACCAGAGACATTCTGCGTTTTCTGTTTTCATTGTGAATTGTGATCTAAAAAACGTTTTTCATTCGCCCCGAAAAAAACTGATGTTAGATTATCTTAATTTTGTATAGCTCAAAAAAGTTTTTATATGAAAATTGTTAAAAGAATATTGATCGGGTTTGGAATCGTCCTGGTGCTGGTGGTAGCAGCGGCCATCATTATTCCTATTGTTTTTAAAGATGATATCAAGGCTGCCATTGACAAGGAAATCGCAAAGTCTGTGAATGCCGATGTTGTTTTCGATGTTAATAATTTTAGCCTCACCTTGTTTAGCAATTTTCCAAATATGACTGTGGAGGTAAAAGAACTCGGTGTTTTTAACCGCACCCCATTTGAAGGAGTCAATCTTTTTGTGGTTCAAAAGTTGGAAGTAGAGGTAAACCTTAAAGAGTTAATTTTTGGAGATCAACTACGAATAAAAGGTATCACCCTCGTAAAGCCCCAAATCAATATAAATGT
>JANOLM010000338.1:0-9655 GCA_031419815.1 Bacteroidia bacterium | reverse complement strand
GTATATCAACGGTGAGAAAATGAAGAGCCAGGATTTTGATTTGTGGCCTGATGGTGATGCTAAACGTTTCGTAACCGGACCTAAGTACAGAGGAGTTGCTCCGGAAGTGGTAAATGAATTAGCATTTGGGTTTATTCAATCCCGTGCAGGTACACTTTGGGATGCAGAACCTTGGGGTGGTTATGACAAGCCTGGTTCCAATCACTTCAAAGGGCAACTGGACGATGTAATTTTCTATAAGAAAGTGATTACTCCAGCGGAGATCACATTAATGTATAATTCAGGAAAGTAGTTTTTGGGGTTTAGTTGTTTCAATTGGGTTTCCGGTGAAAGCCGGGAACCCATTGATTATTCATAGTTTAGCGTGTGCGAAAAGTGTGGTTAAATTTTATGACCTCATTGATTTCAGGATTATTCAACGATTAACAATTCACGATTAGCGTAACACTAGCGTAGTAGTAATACCATTCTTTATAAAGATGAAATCTGGTTTTTACCGAAGTATTTTATTCATCTTTTTTTTATCTTCCTCCTGTGAAGATAAACCAGTTCAAACTGCAAATAAAATTCAGCTCGTCTATGTCCATGTTGGTTCGTCTAATCTGGATGTTTCAGATTTTTCCAAGAACAAAGACTTACCTGTTGACCAGCCAATTGTAGTAAATTTTTCATCACCCCTTGATTTAAGTTCGATTACTCCATCATCGGTGATTATAAAGCTTGGCGAAGATGTTATCCCTGTTGAATTTTCTTTTCTGGATAACAATCACACTATATCAATGCTGCCCAAATTAAACCTTCCCAATAATAAAAAATTTACGCTCACCATCACCAAAGACATTAAGGGAATTTCAAAAGAAGAATTTCCTGGGTTATCCATTGAATTTTATACACGTCCGGCAAAACTTGAGGTGGTCTCTTTGAAAATTGGAGATCAAGTTATTTCAGGATCCCAATACATTCAAAACGTGCCCTTCTCAAATTTGGTCATTGAAATTAATTTCTCAGCACCTCTTAATCCACAATCCGTAACCCCTCAAACAGTATGGATCAATAGTAAAATCAATCCACTGCTTGCCTTTTCCTTTCAAGATGGTGACAAAAAACTTTTGATTTCAATTCCGCAAAGGCTGGATCATTTTAATAAGTATCAATTGTTTTTGTCTGCTGAGGTTAGTGGGAAAATGGGTGAAATATTTACAATCTATAAAAGGGATTTCTACACAGCGCTGGACACAACTCCAAAATTTCCAGCACTTTCAGATGACGCCTTGCTTACTTTAGTGCAGCAGCAAACCTTTAAATACTTTTGGGATTTTGGACATCCTGCTAGCGGTATGGCAAGGGAACGAAACACATCCGGGAACACTGTAACCAGTGGAGGTTCTGGCTTTGGAATCATGGCCATAATAGTTGGGGTGGAAAGAAATTTTATTAACCGGGCAGAAGGCGTTGATCGAATGAACAAAATTGTTTCTTTTCTTGAGAAGGCTGATCGGTTTCATGGTGTGTGGCCTCATTGGATTGATGGAAATACAGGAAAGGTAATTCCCTTCAGCACAAAAGACAATGGAGGTGATTTGGTTGAGACCTCGTTTTTAGTGCAAGGCTTGCTTACGTTCCGTCAATATTTGCAACCACCGGATACAGTGGGGAACAATCTTATCAGACGGATTAATAAATTATGGGAAACCGTTGAGTGGGACTGGCATCGAAGAGATGGACAACAGGTTTTATATTGGCACTGGTCGCCCAATTACAACTGGGACATGAACTTTGCGTTGTCAGGATATTTTGAAGAACAGATTACCTATTTTCTGGCGGCAGCTTCACCTACACACAGCATTCCTAAAAGTGTTTATACCAATGGGTATGGTAAAAATGGATCCATTGTTAAAAACAATACCTATTATGGATATAAGCTTCCACTCGAAAGCCCAAGTCCATTATTCTGGGTGCACTATTCTTATTTGGGATTAGATCCACACTTTTCAGATGACTATGCCAATTACTGGGAGCAAAATGTAAATGCGACTTTGATCAACTATTCCTACTGCGTTGCTAACCCTAAAAAATATATTGGGTACAGCGCAGAAAGCTGGGGTCTCACCTCAAGCGATAATCAAAGTGGTTATTCAGCACACTCGCCCGGCAATGACATGGGTGTGATCTCACCAACCGCAGCGCTCTCTTCCTTTCCTTACACTCCTGTTGAATCGATGAAGGCATTAAAATTTTTCTATTATACATTGGGTGATAAACTATGGGGGCCGTATGGATTTTACGATGCCTTCAATATCACAGCAGGTTGGACGGCCACCTCTACATTGGCCATTGACCAGGGACCTATTGTAGTGATGATTGAGAATCATCGCACCGGCCTACTATGGAATCTTTTTATGTCTGCACCGGAAGTGCAAGCCGCTAAGACGAAATTAAATTTTACACCATAGATCACACCACTTTTTAAGTTCTGAGCATTTTAATAAAATCTAAACGCCATGCAAAAGTTAATACCTGCTTTGCTATTGATCTTTACTCTTATTTCATGTAGCAAAAATCCAACTGAGAAAGCAAATAATATTGACAACCGAGTTGACTCTGTGCTTCACCTGATGACGCTGGAAGAAAAGATTGGTCAACTCAATCTGCCCTCAGCCGGAGCTTTTACTACGGGTCAGGCCGAGAGTTCTGATATCGCGAAGAAGATTGAAAAGGGAATGGTAGGCGGCCTGTTCAATATAAAGTCAGTGACCAACATCAAAGAGATGCAAAGGATTGCGGTTGAAAAAAGCCGTTTAAAGATACCATTGATCTTTGGGATGGATGTCATTCACGGATACGAATCTGTATTTCCAATTCCACTTGGCTTGAGTTGCAGTTGGGATATGAAATTAATAGAGCGAAGTGCCAGAATTGCTGCGCAAGAAGCAAGTGCCGATGGTATCAATTGGACTTTCTCACCTATGGTGGATATTTCTCGCGATCCCAGATGGGGTCGCATTTCCGAAGGTAGTGGAGAAGATCCCTATCTGGGTTCTGAAATTGCTAAAGCCATGGTTAGAGGCTATCAGGGAAATGATCTTTCTGCTAACAATACGATTATGTCATGCGTAAAGCATTATGCACTTTATGGTGCATCCGAAGCCGGTCGCGATTATAACACCACTGACATGAGCCGTCACCGTATGTACAATGAATATTTTCCACCCTATAAAGCTGCGGTTGATGCGGGTGCTGGAAGTATCATGGCTTCTTTTAATGAAATCGATGGTATTCCGGCCACTGCCAATAAATGGTTGCTTACGGATGTGTTGCGTAAAGAGTGGGGATTCCAAGGATTTGTTGTTTCAGATTACACCGGTGTAAGCGAAATGATTGCTCATGGTTATGGAGATATTCAGTCAGTATCCGCGAAAGCTGTAGATGCTGGCCTTGATATGGACATGGTGAGTGAGGGATTACTGACCACCCTGAGCCAATCTGTTAAAGAAGGTAAGCTAACGGAAAAACAAATTGACGATGCGTGCAGAAGAATTTTAAAAGCAAAATTCTTACTTGGTCTTTTTGACGATCCCTATAAGTATTGTGATGAGACCAGAGCTAAGAATGAAATTTTTACCGAAGCCAATAGAGCTGAAGCACGCAGCATTGCAGCACAAAGTTTTGTTTTGTTAAAAAATAAAGACAGTATTCTTCCGATAAAAAAATCTGGAACAATTGCCCTGGTGGGTCCGCTTGCAGATGCGAAGGAAAACATGACCGGCACATGGAGTGTTGCCGCCAGATTTTCAGAATCAATTTCTTTGCTCGAAGGATTGCAAAAAGCGGTTGGATCAAACGCGAAAATTGTTTACGCCAAAGGATCAAACCTCGATGAGGATGAAGCCATTGAAGAGCGCGCTACAATGTTTGGGAAATCTCTCCATCGCGACAAGCGATCGGCTGCAGTAATACGAGCTGAAGCAGTAAGATTAGCTAAGAATGCAGACGTAATTATTGCTGCTGTAGGCGAGGCAGCGGAAATGAGCGGAGAGGCAGCCAGTCGCACGAATCTTGAAATTCCGGAAACCCAAAGAGATTTGGTGAAGGCTCTTCTTAAAACTGGTAAACCAGTTGTGCTGGTATTATTCACAGGTCGACCTTTGGTATTAAAGTGGGAAGAAGAAAATGTACCTGCCATATTGAATGTTTGGTTTGGTGGCAGCGAAGCTGGAGATGCAATAGCCGATGTGTTGTTTGGTGATGTAAACCCATCGGGCAAGTTGACGACAACATTTCCTCAGAATGTTGGACAGGTGCCACTTTACTATGCGCACAAAAATACAGGTCGTCCACTCGCTAAAGGAAAATGGTTTCAAAAATTTCAATCAAACTATTTAGATGTTTCCAACGAACCTGTTTACCCATTTGGCTATGGTTTGAGCTATACCACATTTTCGTATGATGAGTTAACGCTTGACAAAAAGGAAATAACAAGCCAGGATACTGTGACAGTTACATGTAAAATTACCAATACTGGTTCAAGGCCAGGAGTGGAAGTTGTTCAGCTTTATGTTCGCGATCTGGTAGGCTCAGTGACACGGCCTGTAAAGGAATTGAAGAAGTTCCAGAAAGTTTTATTACAACCTGGCGAATCAAAAATCATTTCTTTTACCCTTACAAATCAGGATCTTTCCTTCTATAGAAAAGACTTGAGTTGGGGAACTGAACCCGGTAGTTACTACGTATTTATGGGTAGAAATTCAGAAGACGTAAAGCAAGGTGAATTTGATCTGAAATAAATAGATAGTTTACTTATAGCTGTCTTAGGGAGTTTGGATGAGGTAGGAAAAGAGCCTGAAGCAAAGAACAATGATCGCAGAAAGCGTAAAGAGAAACCTAAATTTACCGTTATGAATAGACTATTGGCCTTAATTGCACTACCCTTTATCCTTTGTGTGAATCTTTTAACCGATTCAGGAAAAAAGAAAAGAAGTAATCGTGATGGATTGGATTTGTTGTCCCATTCTTTTGAAATAGGAGAGAGAATCGAGAAGCACCCTCCTTCGCTTATCGGAGAGCCAAAATTTTGATATTACTTACGAAGAAAAGGTTTCAACTCTGAGTGAGCTAAAACATAAAACCCAACTACTTGATATTAAAGTGGTTGGGTTTTAAAATGTAGTCCGTACGGGAATCGAACCCGTGTTACCAGAATGAAAATCTGGTGTCCTAACCCCTAGACGAACAGACCGTTTTTGAAATTGAGTCGCAAAGATAGGCCAGTGAAATAGAATTGCAAATTGTGCCGAAATTTATTTCCTGTTGCCCTTGGTCTATTTGAGTAGTGAGGTCATATTTGGACGGCACCATAGAAATTATAATCACGAAGACAAAGTAAGCTCTATGACCTATCTTCTTTTCCTCGCCTTCTTAGTAGTAGGTTTTGGTTTGGCAGTCGTTATCGTTCTTGGTGGTGTTGGTGTTGAGTACCTCGGTTTAAATTCTTTTTTAGTCATTACAATACGTGAGAATCCAATGGACACCGACAAATAAACTTCACGCCTTACTCCATATACATCAGGAGCTCCAGGACTTCCATTTAAATCCGGAGGGCCGGCAGGTGTTTTCAGTTGCTGAACATAATCACTTTTGCGAGGGTCAAAAACTCCAAAATTGGCACGGCCATCAAAATTCAAACTCCAATTTTCATTCAAATCAAAATCAGAACGAAGTCCTATACCGGCAAATAATTGAACAGGGCTGAATTTATCTTTAGAAACATAAGTCTGATTGTTTACTTCGGGAACAAATACTCCGTCATAGGAAACAACATATCCTGGGTCAGCGGGAATGGAAACCTTGGCAGGATACTTTTGTTTGGAGGCGAAAAAGTTTATCGTTTCTTTTCCTTCTAGTAAATAACTAAAATTTAAGGCAGCCACGAGACTTAGACGGAAAAAGGAGATGTCGTTGATGTGCAATTTAAGAGCAACCGGAACACTGAAATAATTCAATTTAACATTGCGAGTTCCTGCATGGCCACCATTTGTGTTTTGAATAATAAATTTTTGACCTATTTGAGTGTAAGAAGGAGAAACAAGAAACCCATATCCCACATAGTCCATTCCATAATTAAATCCAATGGGTGTTGCACGCACTGTTAGCGCGCCAATAAAACGCGGATCTTTTTGGAGTCCTTGATCAATAGTGAATGGAGCATTAAGTCCTGCAAAAATACCAAAGGACTCCACATTCTGACTGACAGCCGGATGACTGCACAGTACGATGAATAATAGCGCAAGGGGGAGCCTCATTAGCCTCAGTTTCTATTAGGTTAAAAAGGAATCAAAAACAAGTTTAGAAAGCCTCCCTTTACTATCACAGAATTACAAAACTAAGACAAAAAGTGAAACTGGAAAGTGTAAAATAATTGAGGATGAGGTGGTCAAAGGCAAGGTTTTTAGAGATGCCCTAAAGTCTTGTCCCTATTCAATATGGTGGATCGACCTTGAGTAAGTTACGCCAGATTATGATACACATTCTGAACGTCATCATCAGACTCAAGAGCTTCTATGCATTTTAGGACTTCATCCTGATCTGCATCATTAAGTTCTTTGGTGATGGTGGGGATATATTGGAGTTCAGAGCTCTTGGCTTCAAGGTGTTTTGACTCTATAAACTTTTGCATGTGACCAAACTCTGTAAACTGTGTATAGACAATGATCTCCTCTTCCTCTCTGGAAATATCTTCTGCACCGGCATCAATCAGATCTAATTCAAGTTCGTCCAGATTAATTTTTTTAGGATCAAATTTAAAAACTCCTTTACGTTGGAAGAGAAATCCTACTGAACCGGAATTTCCCATGCTGCCATCGTTTTTTGAAAAGAGAAGGCGAACATTTGCTACGGTGCGAGTTGGGTTGTCTGTAGCACATTCTACAATTACGGGCACACCATGAGGTGCATATCCTTCGTAAATAGTTTCCTCAAAGTTCTTTTCTTCTTTGGTGGAGGCGCGCTTAATGGCAGCGTCAACCCGATCCTTTGGCATGTTAAGGCCTTTCGCATTTTGTATGGCCATCCGCAGCCTTGGGTTATTTTCAGGCAACGCGCCACCTAGCCTCACGGCAATGGCTATATCTTTTCCAATACGGGTAAACCCTTTCGCCATCTTGTCAAAGCGGGCGAACATCTTATGTTTTCTTTTTTCGAATACGCGACCCATGCTGTTTTAGGATTTTAGGTAAAGTGTAAAAATATAAATCCTGCGATGATAATTCCTATCCTGAAATCGTTTGTTTGGGCGGGTTGAGGATGGTTTTTGTAGAAGAAAATCGGGGTTGAAGAGTTGGCAATCTGCTTGCGGATAGCGGGAAACACCTACCGCAGACTAAATCTGAAGCATAAGATTTACGTTAAGGAAACTGTTGATAGATTTTTTTTCGTGGAAAGAAGCGCACCAGTCAAACAGTGTTTCCTCGGATGATGGCACCTGTCTCGTCCTGAAATAGGTGTACATGCCATTTCTGTTCGACTCCGTAGGAGTCTTATGTTTATAGCCCTATTTCTACTATAAACATACGACCCCATTGGGGTCGAACCCTCAAAAGCATTGTTGCAAGATTTAATTGTTACAGCACTAGTCATAAGTTACATCTAGTGTTAAGTTAACCGTGAAATGTTAATAGTTAATCGTAAAAGTCACCGTAAAATCAGATAGCCTCCGCAAATATTAACCGTCAAATTACAATTAACATTACACTAGTAACCAGTAACTTGTAACCTTTTTCGGAATGGAAAGTATTTAGTTAACAATCCAATGACCTATGTTCCAAAACTACCTCACCACCCTCTGGCGCTACATTTCCAAGAATAAAGTATTCACATTCATAAACGTGGCAGGACTGGCCATTGGCATGCTGGCGTGTATTCTGATAGCACAATTCGTGCTCCATGAATTGAGCTACGATAATTTTCTGGACAAGAAGGACAGAATATTCAGGCTACAATTGGATCGTTATGATAAAGGTGAGCTTTCAACCCGGTGGGCGGCAGGTGCGGCAGGGGTTGGCCCTGATCTGAAAGCAAATTTTCCTGAGGTGAAAAATTACGTGCGTCTTCATGGACGTGGTTCTACACTTTCCACTGGAGATACTTTTTTCAAAGAAGACAACTTATACTTTGCCTCTGAAGATTTCTTCAAGGTGTTTTCGATCAAACTGATTGAAGGTGTGGATTCCATTGTATTGAAAGATCCTTTCAAAATAGTAGTATCTCAGTCGCTGGGTAGAAAATATTTTGGAAGCGAAAATCCAGTTGGAAAAACCCTAAAGGCGAATGGTAGAACGGAGTATGAAATCAGCGGTGTATTTGAAGACTTGCCAATCAACACGCACATGAAGATTGACGCGATTGGCTCGTTTGCCAGTCTGCAAAAATTATGGAATGATCCTGTCACCTCCTGGAATTGGGATGGGTTCATGACCTATATCCTATTAGATGAGAAGACGGATCCTAAAGTATTTGAATCCAAGATACCTGCGCTGGTTCAAAAAATAAATGGTAAGGAGATGAAGGACTTCAATTCGGATATGATCTTTAACCTTCAGCCTGTAGCCGACATTCACCTGGACTCTGACTTCATTATGGAATTTAAACCCAACGGAAGCAGACAATCTGTTAAGTTTCTTTCTATCGTGGCCATTCTCATCATGATCATAGCGTGGATCAATTACATCAATCTCTCCACCGCCAAGTCTATTGAACGTGCACGTGAAGTCGGTGTGCGCAAAGTCATGGGCGGATTTCGTTCGCAGCTTGTTCAACAGTTTTTAACGGAATCACTTTTCTTAAATATCCTGGCGGTTATGTTGGCCGTGGCATTTGCTTTATTGCTCACACCCTGGTTCAGTGATCTCACAGGCAGAGAGCTTGGCTATCAACTCTTTCAGCAACCTATGTTTTGGTTAGTGCTTGTCGGTTTGATTTTGTCTGGTGCCTTGATGTCTGGCCTTTACCCTGCATTTGTTTTGTCATCCTTCCGTCCGGTGGAAGTGTTGAAAGGGAAATTTAAAAACTCTGATAGCGGAGTATGGTTGCGAAAGGGAATGGTGGTGACTCAATTTGTTGCTTCTATAACATTGATGGTGGGAACATTTACGGTGTATCAGCAAATCAGCTTCATGCAAAATCAAAAATTGGGAATTAGCATTGAGCAAACAGTGGTGGTGAAGTCACCGAGTGTAACCGACTCCACGTACACACAAAAATTTCAAGTGTTTAAGCAAAAGATTTCACAATATGCTGAAGTAGTGTCAGTTTCTGCGTCAAGCTCTGTGCCAGGTAGTCAACCTGAATGGAATGCAGGTGGCATCCGAAGACTGAGCCAACGGGAAGATGAGCAAAATCAATATCGCATCATCATGACAGATGGTTCTTTTATAAAAGGATTTGGTTTGGAAATGATAACAGGTCGTGCATTTTCCGATGAAGTAGTCAATGAAGGTCAAAACGTTTTGCTCAACGAGTCGGCTATCCGATTGATGGGATTTAAAAAACCCGAAGATGCTATCAACGATCAGATTTACTTTTGGGGTGATACTTTTAAAATTGTTGGCGTGATGAAAGATTACCATCAGGAATCTCTCAAGAAAGCATTTGACGCCTTAAT
>JANOLM010000337.1:0-20493 GCA_031419815.1 Bacteroidia bacterium | reverse complement strand
CGATTGGCGCTGCTGACATTGAGTATATTCCTTCAAAAAACTTGCTGCTTGTTCCAACCTTTTATAAGAATTCAATTATGGCGTATGAAGTAAAGCAGTGAGTCAGTTAATAGTTGTTCGTTAATCATAAAATTTTGACTTATCGATTTTTAAAAACACCAGCTATGAAAAATATTGTTTTAGTCACTTTACTATTTTGCGCCACGCTAATGATTTCACCTACTCAAGCACAATCAAATTCCTCATCAAAAATGCTTAGGCATGTTGTTCTTTTTAAATTCAAAGACACTTCTTCTGCTCAAGAAGTGAAAGTAGTGGAAAATGCTTTTGTAGCTTTGAAGGGCAAGATCAAGCTCATTAAAGATTTTGAATGGGGCACCAACAACAGCCCGGAAAACCTCAACCAAGGATTAACGCATTGTTTTTTCGCAAGCTTCGCGAGTGAAAGAGACAGAGATGACTATTTGGTTCACCCAGATCACAAGGCATTTGTGGAAGTATTAAAGCCACATTTGGATAAAGTAACTGTAATTGATTATTGGGTGAAGTGATTTGATTAGGCCACTATTTTCTTACGGTTGCGTTTGACAATCCTGGATAGCGCCCTCAATGTTTTATTTACAGAATTGGAATCCGGAAAATCTTTGAGCACATGTCAACAAAATCAACTAAGTGGTTCTTCTTTTCCATTCATTCATCACCTTTGCGTTAACAAGGTTTGATAAATATAAGGAAGGGCAGGGAATTCGTGAGGAATTATCTCACCGAATAGGAATTTTCTCTGGAATCAAAATCGCATTGGGGAACAACGGCTTTAACCTCATAAGATCTTTCTGAGCTTCGAGCTTGGAGAAATAATTGCCTACACTGACCCGGAATTTTGGTTGGATATATTGGAGATCGGCCTTAAGCCCGGTGTGTTCATCGACCATTTTCTTTTTGGCACTGTTGGCATCTTCCCGGTTTTGACCCGAATAAATCTGAATGGTATAACCCTCAACAAATTTGCGCAGGCCATTGAGCCTGTCAATGCTATCCAACACAAAATCCACCTTGGCATTTATATTCCTGGTGGGCACTACTGCAGTTTTTGATTTCTGTGTCTCTGCTTTCTTGATCGAATCTACCGGCATCGCAAACTTCGGACGCACTCGTGAAAGATCTTCATAGTGCGTCCCAGTGTTCGCCCGTTGAGCAACACAGCCGAGCGTTATGAGCAAAAAAGAACATATCGAGATGTTGCACTTCATGATTTCACCACAATTCAAAATTACAAATTATGTGACCAAATGATTTACCCTTCAATCACAATACACTTTCCATCTTTAATATCGTCTTCCACTTTTTTATACTTCACATCTTTTAACACACGCCCATCCGGATATTGCACCGTTACCTTATCGTTTCGTCCTGCTACTCGCTCTGATTTAACGGGCATGATCTTTTCCTCAGGCGGCCGCTGTTGCTGACCCTGTGGGGGATGGCCTCCACCTTGTAATAAAGACCGCGATTCCTCCTTTTGTTCACTAAGCTTTACCCTTTTTTGTGTTCGTGCTTCTTGCACTTGTTCCTGCTCGCGAAGAGGTATGTCGGCCTTCATCAGAAATGAAATTGTTTCTTCATTCACATGGGCTATGAAACGCTTAAATGCCTCAAATCCTTCGAACTTATAAATCAGGAGTGGATCTTTTTGTTCGTACACTGCATTCTGTACAGATTGTTTCAAATCATCCATGTCGCGCAAGTGCTCCTTCCACTGCTGGTCAATGATGGCCAGTGTAATCATCTTCTCCATCGATTTGATCAACTCAGCATTGTTCGTATCCACACAAGCCTTTAGGTTTGCTGAAACACCAATTTGTTTAGTGCCATCTGTGAATGGAACCAATATTTCCTGAATCGTTGCTCCCCGTGTTTTGAAAACGTCTTTCACCACCGGCATGGATTTCTCCGCTACTATTTTATTCTTATGGTCGTAATGTGCCAACGCCTGATGATACAATTTTTCCGCTAATTCACCTTGTTGCAATTTGGTAATTTCTTCAGCCGACATTTTCAAGTCGAAGCCCAATACCCGCAGCACATCCAATTTAAAGTCTTCATAGTTCTCTCCTGCCTTAGCATTGGCCACCATGTCTTCACAGGTATCAAAAAGCATGGTGAGAATATCCAGTTGCAGACGTTCACCAAAGAGTGCATTTCTCCTGCGTTTGTAAATTACCTCGCGCTGAGAGTTCATCACGTTATCATACTCAAGCAAGCGCTTTCGTATGCCGAAGTTATTTTCTTCTACTTTTTTCTGCGCCCGTTCGATGGAATTGGTCACCATAGAATGCGAAATCACTTCACCTTCTTTCAGACCAAGTCTGTCCATGATCCTGGCAATACGCTCAGGCATGAATAGACGCATAAGGTTATCCTCAAGCGACACATAGAATTGCGAGGTTCCGGGATCGCCCTGACGACCAGAACGACCACGTAACTGTCTGTCAACCCTGCGTGACTCGTGTCGTTCCGTACCAATAATAGCAAGGCCTCCCGCTGCACGCGACTCAGGCGTTAATTTAATATCTGTTCCACGGCCTGCCATGTTAGTTGCAATCGTAACAGTGCCTGGCTTACCAGCTTCTGCAACAATCTCCGCTTCACGTTGGTGTTGCTTTGCATTTAATACATTGTGCTTGATCTTTTTGATCTGCAACATCCGACTGAGTAACTCTGATATTTCCACGGAAGTGGTACCGACTAGTACCGGCCTTCCTTCACTCGTCAGTCTTACAATCTCATCCACTACCGCATTAAATTTTTCGCGCACTGTTTTGTACACAAGATCCTCCATGTCCGCTCGGGTCATGGGCTTGTTGGTAGGAATGGTAACCACATCCAGTTTGTAAATGTCCCAAAGTTCACCCGCTTCCGTCACGGCCGTACCCGTCATACCCGCTAGTTTATGGTACATGCGGAAATAGTTTTGCAGGGTGATAGTGGCATACGTTTGAGTTGCATCCTCCACTTTCACATTTTCTTTTGCTTCAATAGCCTGGTGCAAGCCATCCGAATATCTTCGTCCGTCTAACACACGGCCGGTTTGTTCATCCACAATTTTTACTTTGCCATCCACAATGATATACTCCGTGTCTTTTTCAAATAAAGTATACGCTTTCAACAACTGGTTTACACTGTGAATGCGCTGCGACTTGGTAGAGTATTCGCGAATTAGATTTTCTTTTTTGTGGAACCGTTCTTCTGAAGCAAGCCCCGGATCCTTCTCTATTTTATTGAGTTCGGTACCAATCTCTGGCATGATGAAAAACTTAGGGTCTTCGCCAGCCCCGGTAATAAGGTCAATTCCCTTTTCAGTGAGGTCAACACTATTATCTTTCTCATCAATTACAAAAAAGAGTGGCTCGTCAGCCTCGGGCATCATTTTCTTGTTGTCTTGCAGATAGTGATTTTCTGTTTTCTGTAAGACATTTTTCATGCCCATTTCACTGAGCAGTTTAATCAACGGCTTATACTTAGGCATGGCACGGTGGGCACGGAACAGGGAAAGTCCACCGTCCTTATCCATACCATCGGCCAACAATTTTTTAGCGTCATTCAAATATTGATTGACTAATTTCTTCTGAGCCTCCACAACTTTAAAAATTCGGGGCTTCAAATCATAGAATTCATGCTCATCTCCGCGCGGTATTGGGCCGGAAATAATAAGCGGTGTTCGCGCTTCATCCACAAGCACACTATCTACTTCATCCACCATGGCATAATGGTGACCGCGCTGCACGAGTTCTTCCGGATCGCGCGCCATGTTATCGCGCAGATAGTCGAAACCAAATTCGTTATTTGTTCCGTAGGTGACATCCGCCCGATATGCATTTCTTCGCTCTAAAGAATTAGGCTCATGCTTATCAATACAATCGATGGTCAAGCCGTGGAATTGAAAAAGTGGAGCCATCCATTCGCTATCGCGCACTGCGAGATAGTTATTGACCGTGACAATGTGTACACCTCGTTTAGCAAGGGCATTTAAAAAAGTGGGAAAAGTTGCTACCAATGTTTTTCCTTCGCCAGTTGCCATTTCTGAAATTTTACCTTCGTGCAACACGATACCCCCTATAATTTGAACATCGTAATGCACCATGTCCCAGGTAATCAGGTTGCTGGCCGCCATCCATTTGTTGTGCCAATGTGCTTTATCCCCAACCACCTTAATATTCTCATTCTTCACCGAAAACCGGATGTCGTAATCTTGCGCTGTTACCTCCAGATATTCGTTTTCTTTGAACCTGCGCGCTGTTTCACGAACAATAGCAAAAGCCCTTGGCAATACAATCAATAATGTTTTTTCAAGTTCTTTGTTGCGGTCTAATTCCAGTGCATCGATCTGTGCGAAGACGGATTCCTTTTCGTTGAGATCAAGATTGGGTTGGTCTGCAATTTTTTTATGAAGTGCTGATATCCGATCATCGATCGGCTTGAGCGCACTGTTAATATCGTTTTGTATTTCCGAGGTCTTTTTCCGTAAGTCATCATTCGAAATGGATAACAACTTCTGGCCTTCGCGCTTGGTTTCTTCCACCAGTGGCATTACCAGCTTGATATCTTTTTCTGATTTTGTTCCGAAAATTTTTGCAATGAATTTTAGCATAGATAAGTCTTGAGTCTTAAGTATTTAGTCTTTAGTATTTAGTCTTCAGTCCCTTACTCAATACTAAAGACTATAAACTCAAGACTTGTTTTAGGGGTGTAAAGATAAAGATTTCGGGGGTGCAATTATAGTTCCAAGTCTCCATCAAAGACCAATTTGGCAGGGCCAATAAGGAAAATATCATGAAATATGTCAGTCTTCGCTGAAGCTACTGCAGGCAGGTCTGCCTTTATGCCTACCTTTTTGGATTTAAACTCTACCGTGAGCTCACCGCCCAGGACTTTTACATTAACTGGAGACTGATATCCCTTCAAAGAGGCCGCTAAAGCAGCAGCCGTAACTCCGGTGCCGCACGAGAATGTCTCATTCTCTACACCCCGTTCGTAGGTGCGAACGAATATGGAATTGGCGCCATTCAGTTCAACAAAATTTGCGTTAACCCCGGTTGGTTTGTAGTCTTCACTATAGCGGATTTTTCTTCCTTCCTCCACCACGGGATAATCCGAAAGATTTTTTACAAATTGAATAACGTGGGGCGAGCCTGTATTCATAAAGATTTCGTCCCCCATTCTTTTTACCTCGTTTACGTCATTCATTTTCAAACGCACAATACCGTTGGCCAGCAACTCAGCTTCATGCAATCCATCGTATGCGTTGAAAGTCGATTTGCCAGTGAACATTCCCAAAGTAGAAGCCATTATAACGGCCGCGCGGCTACCATTTCCACACAGACTTTGCGATCCATCGCTGTTGTAGTAAATTAAATTGAAATCAAGTGTGGGGTGCTTTTCTATTAATATCAAACCATCTGCGCCTACGCCAAATCTGCGATCACAAATTTTTTCGATTTGGCCCTTAGAAAAAGCATGGACTCCCGATCGGTTGTCGATCAGCACAAAGTCGTTGCCGGTGGCTTGATACTTATAAAAATGAAGTTTCACGATTTTCGTTAGTTACCCAATTTTTCTTTTTTGAAATTCAGGTAGGTCTCATTGGCGGGATCTAACAAAAGAGCTTTTTTAATATCCTTAACTGCTTCTGACATTCGGTTTAAATTAAAATACGAATTGCTCCTCCAGTAATAGGAATCAGCAACGTCAGGTTTAAGTTCTATTGCCTTAGAGTATCCCGGCAAGGCTTTTTCATACTCCTTCATATTGAAATACGTATGTCCCTTGTACAAATGGGCGTCTACATAAGTGGGATTAAGTTCTATTGCCATTGAATAGCCTTGCAATGCTTTTTCATACTCGTTCAGCGAGTAATATGCGTGGCCCTTATAAATATAAGCGTCTGCATAACCAGGATCCAATTCAATGGCCTTATCAAGGTCTTCAATGGCCAGCAAATATTCTTCGAGGCTATATTGGCAGTTGGCTCTGAAATAATAGGCTTTGGCGTTATTCGGGGCAAGCAAAATAGAATGCGAAAAATCATCTAAGGCTGCTCCATACTTCTTTTGAAGGTAATAGCATAATCCACGATAGTAGCGGGCTGTTGCATTTTTAGGGTCAAACTTTAGCGCGAGTGTAAAATCTGTAATTGCTTCGCTGTACTTATCAAGGCTGTACCTGGAATTTCCTCTGTAATAATAGGCATCAGGTTCACTAGGGCTAAGTTGCACGGTCTTGTTATAATCCAAAATAGCATCTTCATATTTTAGCAAGGCATATTTGCAATGACCACGCCATAAATAAGCTTCATAATATAGAGGGTTAGCTTTTATAGCAAGTGAATAATCATTCGCTGCCTCCTCATAAAGGTTTTTTTCATATTTGGTTGTTGCACTTGAATAAAAGGCTAAAGCTTTTTCGGGATCTTCTGTTTCGCTCTCTAATGACCTGGCCACCGAAGCAGAATTGCCTTGATTTTGCCCATTTTCAATTTTTGTATTATCGGTTGAAACATTTTTTGCGTTTAGAAAAAAATCGTTGCCCGTTAGTGAAGTAGTCTCCCACGGCACCTGTGCACCGAATGATTTTTCGGTCACCTCTGTGCGCACCCGCTTGAAAACCTGCTCAATGTTCAGCCCGGGGTCTTTCATATATTTCAAAAGAGCGCTGGTGTAAAGTCCATTGGAAGCGTCTCCATCTGAAGCCACACGCCCGGGGGCAGTGGCATAGGCAATTAGACTGCCGGTTGGTGCATCCATCATGGCTAATCCTCCCCCATTGGCACTGCGATGCCAGCTACGTTCAAATGGATTATTTCGGCATGCATCCATTACAATTACATTCACTTTAGATGAAGCGGCATCCATAAACGCAAGGATACGATCAGCTGCCACACAATCAAATTCAATCTGCTCCTCTGTTTGTAAATCAGCCTCAACGGGAATCATATAGTTGGCTCCTTTGTGTTGTATCCCATGGCCAGCATAGTAGAACAGCCCCACTTCATAGCCTTTTAGTTTAATTCCAAACGCGTTAATCGCCTGTTTCATTTGAGTCTGTGTAACGTTCTCAAATTTCATTACTTCAAAGCCAACAGATTCCAGCGCGGAAGTCATTGCCCTTGCATCGTTAACTGGATTTGGTAACACACCCCCGTTTTGGTAGCTGGAATTTCCGATGACGAGGGCAAGGCGCTTCTGATAGGATTGCGCCTGAACCATTCCCGAAAGAACGAATATCAGCAGGCAAAGTATAAACCGGCCATTTGTAGAAGCAGATATTAGCATACTATATAAAAAACGAAATGCTTTTTAAATTACCAATGTAAGGTACGGAACTCTACTTTACATCCTCATAGTCCACATACTCTCCTCCTTTAATACCACCCTTTTTTTCTTTTACAGGATTGGCATTAATATTTGAAGCGGTGTCCTGCGATCTGCGGGTTCGCTGTGAAGCAGCACCAGCCTTAAAGAACAGGCCTCCTACTTTATAGAATAAATAACCGATAAGGCAGGTGATCAGAAGGAATTTGAACATAAGGTGAAATCTGAAGTAATAGCTTAAGGATATCTTTAAAAACAGTGTTTTTGATCATCTCGTTCCTTTTACCTTTCTCCAAAAAAAGAATGTAAAGGAGTTTTCAGATATCCCTTAGAATGCAAAGGTAACGGTTTCATAGAAATCCGCTATCATATTCATTTATCTGAAACCGGGGCTTTTTGGTAATTAAATTATATTGCGACAAAATGATTGGCTAACTGGCGGCTATTAATGAAAGGTTTCTTAGAAAGTTCTGATTTTAAGTGGGGCATTGGAACATGGCTCTTGCTAACGATTATTTTAATAAGCAGCTCTGTTGTTTCATATTACCTTCGAAGCTTTACTAGCTCTTTTTTGCTGTACCTGCCTACCTCAATTGCCATTGTGATGGTACATTGGTTTGGCATTAGGGTGTTACCGCTTGCTTTTCTAAGTTCAATCTTTACTCTTGTATTGTGGCAAGCAAAGGGAGATTGGGATTGGATTATTTTATTAGCAACCCGCGAGCCCTTAGTTGTTTTCGCTTCCTGGTTTTTTTGCAAAAATCTTATTAGTAATTCTAAAGGGCTTTCAAATACGCACTCCTTTGTGAAGTTTACGGTGCTTGGAATTATTGTCCCAGACCTGCTCAATTCTTTTTACACCTATCACTATTCGTTTATTAATGGAAATCTCGAGCGCGTTTTTCTATTGTGGCTATCCGACTTTATTACAATGTTTTCAATAGCCGTTCCACTTCTCCACTTTTTACGCCCGCAGCCTTATGGGAAAATTTTTACGCTCGTGCGTCATGATAATAGCGAGACCCAACTCACCGCAGGCAAGCTGATTGGTTTTAAAGAACTGGCGGCTATTGCCATTCTTTTTGTGGGGCTTAGTTTTCTGATGGACTTCGACAAATACTGGTTCTTATATGGAATTGTAGCCGCCATGGTGGCCGTGCGAAATGGTTTTGGTACTGTGATCTTGGCAAACTTCATGATTTTTATCCTGAATTATATTTTGCCTCTATTTGATTTCGGTAACCTTGTCCATGGTTCAAAGTTGCCGTCTACGTTGTTAAGTGTTCACCTTGGAATGGCCACTATGTTTTTTGTCTCTTCTTTGATAGGTCGCGTCATTACAGACTTAAGAAAAACAGAATTAGCACTAACAGGACAGAATAGGCAAATTGAAAAAACGAATGAGCAACTTACGCTGGCCAATCGCGAAATGGACCGATTCGTTTACAGTGTTTCACACGATATAAGTGCCCCATTAAAATCCATCAAGGGTCTGATTGCGCTCAGTCGGTTAGAAAAAGAGAAAGAAAACTTTCCCTACCTGAATAAAATCGAAGTGAGTGTTCAAAAGTTGGAAGACTTTGTTAGCGAAGTACTAGACCACTCCCGCACAAGCCGAAAAGAAGTTCAGTTTGAAAATGTAAACCTGAAGGATTTACTAAACGGCATTACGGACAATTTGAAGTACCTTGAAAACTTCGATGCAATCAAGTTTAGCGTAGAGTTGCAACACCAATCTTTGAATACTGATAAATTTTTGATTAAGGTGATATTGAGCAACCTTCTTTCCAATGCCATAAAATACCAAAAAAAGACTTCACAAGAAACACCTGAAATAAAAATAAAATCCTGGAAACAAGACGGCCTCTTACACATTAAGATGTGCGACAATGGGGAGGGCATACCCAGCGTTTACAAGGATAAAATTTTTGAAATGTTTTACCGCGGCACGTCTAACTCTACCGGCTCAGGTCTGGGATTGTTCATTGCGAAAGAGGCTGCCGAAAAACTGCTAGGAAAAATTGAGGTTACCAGCGATTACGGGGTGGGATCAGAGTTTATCATCACCATACCGATCTAAAACTCTGGATTATATTCCCAAATCTCTTGCCGCTTGAACTAAAAGGCAGATGCTTCGTTTCTAATTAACCAGATCATATTCAATTCATGAAGGAACTTAAGTACCTCAACAAATACCTCCTTACCTATAAGTGGCATCTCATCCTGGGGTTAATTTTCGTGTTAATCTCAAACGTTTTTCAAATCTTGCCTGCACAAATGGTACGTTATTCAATCGACCTGGTGGTGGATAACATCCGGGTCTTTCGCTCTTTTGAAAACACATCGGTTCAGCAGGATTTCTTTAATGTTTTTGCCAAGGGTATTCTATTGTATGCCATACTCATTTTAGTGATGGCTCTGTTGCGTGGTGTTTTCCTATACTTTGTTCGCCAGACCCTGATTGTGATGAGCCGGCTAATCGAATACGATCTTAAGAATGAAATCTTTGAACACTATCAGACCTTACCGTTAAGTTTTTACCGGAGAAATAATACAGGCGATTTGATGAACCGTATCTCCGAGGATGTGGGCCGCGTACGAATGTACCTGGGCCCTTCCATCATGTACGGGCTACAGTTGTTTACCTTATTTTTTATGTTGATCCCCATTATGTTCAGCATCAGCGCCAAACTTACCTGGTATGCCTTGTTGCCGCTACCTATTCTATCACTCAGTATTTTCTATGTTAACAATATCATTGAGCACCGCGCAGAAGAAATCCAGAAAAGTCAATCACGCCTCAGCACCTTTGTGCAAGAAGCATTTTCAGGAATAAGGGTGTTGAAATCTTTTACGCGGGAAAAAGAATCGGTCGCCAACTTTACAAAAGAAAGCAATGAATACAAACGACAGTCTCTTAAGCTCACGCGGGTGCAATCTTTGTTCTTTCCATTGATAATGGGTTTGATTGGCTTGAGCACGATTTTGACTGTCTATGCCGGAAGTGTGGAAGTAATTAATGGATCACTTACGTTTGGCAATATTGCTGAGTTTATTATTTACGTGAACTTACTTACCTGGCCGGTTGCCTCACTTGGATGGACCAGCAGTTTAGTGCAACGCGCAGAGGCATCACAAAAACGGATTAATGAATTCCTTAAAACCAAAACTGATATTCTTTCAGAAAAGAATCTGTCTCGGGAAATAGCGGGGAAAATTGAATTTAAGAGTGTGTCATTTATTTATCCCGATACTGGCATACACGCCCTTAAAGATATTTCATTTGAGATTAACCCCGGAGATTCTCTCGCCATCATTGGCACTACCGGCTCTGGAAAAAGTACTGTCTCTAATCTCTTATCCCGAATGTATGATGTAACATCCGGAGAAGTGCTGATAGACGACATCCCCATCAAGGACTATAATCTTACCAGCCTGCGCAGTCAAATGGGATTTGTTCCTCAAGATGTTTTTCTGTTCAGCGATACCATCTTCAATAATATAGCCTTTGGCCTCAATACGCCTGAAGAAGACAAAGTCATTCAAGCCGCAAAAGATGCCGATGTTTATGAGAATATTATATCCTTCCCTCAAGGCTTCAATACTCGGGTGGGAGAACGGGGCATAACTTTATCGGGTGGACAAAAGCAGCGCGTGTCAATTGCACGTGCCATTGTGCGCGAACCAAAAATACTCTTATTGGACGATGCCCTCTCAGCAGTAGATACCAAAACTGAAAACACAATCCTTAATAGCATGAAAAAAATTATGCAGGGTCGCACCAGCATTATTATTTCGCATCGCATTTCTTCGGCAAAGCTTGCCAATAAAATTATTGTATTAAATGATGGGGTGGTATCAGAGGAAGGAACTCATGAAAGTCTATTTGCGCAATCAGGCACGTACCGAGAACTTTATGAAAAGCAGATGCTAGGCGATGAAGTGGAGGGCTAGTTAAAATCAGTAAACCGCGCTCTCAATACTTTTCTAAAACACATACCTCATCCCTACACCGCCTTGAAAACGCTTGTAACCGGGGTCAATTAGCGCATCGGTGTATCCTTCTATTTCAATGAAGGCAGAAATTGGCAGTGAGAAATACGAGTATTCAAACCCCAGTATAACTACCGGGCCATACGTAAGTCGCCTCTCAGTAAACTTGCCAAACTTGCTGTCAAAAAATCCATCTTCATACAAGTAATCATAGGTGAGGCTTGTTGATCTCCACTGCCAGCCTAACCCCGCATACAATTGCAAGCCTTTAGAAATCTTTTCGGCATCCCACTGGTAAAGAAATTTTGCCTCCAACAACCAATCTGTTTTGGCCTTGTGCGCCAGATACGTTATGGACTGCTCTCCGGATAATGAATCAGGTAAATAACCTTTGAAAACAGATCGGTAATATTTGTTATATAACCCACTAGCAACCTTGCCGGCATCGGCAGCAAAAGCCCAGTTTTTGTTGGGGTAGTATTTATAGCTAAGGGCAACTGGGTCTCCGAATTTAAGCCCAATTCCTTGGTATGGATATTTGCTCTCGTGGAAAATAGGGCACATGACCAAGGCTTTGCTTTTGGAAACACTGGGCACTCTAAATTTACCACTGATCGCACTTTTTTTTACTTGAGCGTGTAGCACACCTGTGCCTGCAAGCAAGAAAAGAAGGAGCAGGAGTGCTTTCATAAATTGCATCACAGCAAATATAACTCTTTTGAGATTTTTACGATGCTGAATAATCGGTATCAAATACACCCACAGGCAAAGACAGTTCAGGGTCAACCAATTTCTCTACTACCATGGCTTTGGACATTGGCCTATATAATCTACAATTTTATTTATGGATCGTTCTGTTTGCCAACGGAATCTTCATCTACCATCTTCTTTTCCTCAAGTAGCTAAAATTTTTAATAACTTGTTAAGTTTTTAGAGGCACCCATAATTATTAAGAATGCCACAAAGTGGAAGTGCATTAAGAGGAGTTACTTGCACCTAACGATTTAAATCTTAACAAATCCCGACAGCTATAGAAAGGCAGCATGCTGATCTACACAAATTATTTTTAATTTCTCATAGCGTATGGCAAAAAGATCAGTTTTAGAAGAAAGTGAGAAGAGGGCGATTAACGCATCCAGCCTAAAAAAAATAGGCGGGATATTTAGGTATATGATGCCATATCGCATGACGTTTATCTGGGGTCTAGTCTCATTGGTGTTGTCCAGTGGCACGCTGCTCTCTTTCCCATATTTTGCAGGCAAGCTGTTGGATGTAGCGCAAGGCAAACAAATTCCCATCTTCTCAAGCATCAATCAGATTGCCCTCGCGCTATTAGGTATCCTGCTTATCCAAAGCATCTTTTCCTTCACGCGCGTTTACACGTTTACTGTGGTAAGTGAAAAGGCATTGGCAGACCTCCGGCATGACGTTTATCAAAAAATTATTTGGTTACCTATGCCATTCTTTGATAGCCGGAGAATCGGAGAATTGATTAGTCGAATCACTGCAGATGTGGGCACGCTGCAAGACACTTTCACCTTTATATTGGCCGAGTTGCTTCGTCAGATATTAGTCTTAGTCATCGGTGTGCCTTTGATTTTCATTCTCACACCAAAGCTCACCACTTTCATGCTACTTACTTTTCCGGTATTGATATTTGCCGCTCTTTTCTTTGGCCGATTTATCCGCAAACTCTCAAAGAAGACTCAAGACCAGTTGGCTACTACCAATGTAATTGTAGAAGAAACGCTTCAATCTATTGCAGTGGTGAAATCTTTTACCAATGAGCTTTTCGAGGTGTTGCGGTACAAAAAATCATTGAACGAAGTAGTCCGCACTGCTATCTATGCCTCACGTTATCGCGGACTGTTTATTTCGTTCACAATTGTGGCGTTGTTTGGTGGGATTGTTGGCGTAAGCTGGTACGGTGCCTTGCTCGTTCAATCAGGTGAAGCTTCGGTTGGCGATCTTTTTTCTTTTGTTTTATACACAACCTTCATCGGTGGGTCGATTGCAGGACTTGCTGATATTTACAGTCAACTTCAGCGATCCATCGGGGCTTCTGAAAGAATTTTGGAAATCTTAGATCAGCCTGACGAACGAAATACTTCTGCAAATTCCCTTCAGTTGAGCGGAGCTATTTCATTTGAAAATGTTTCCTTTTCATATCCCACCAGAACAGATTTTCAAGTGCTAAGTGCCTTGAGTTTCTCTATTCGGCCAGGGGAAAAAATTGCATTGGTTGGCCCGAGCGGTTCAGGCAAATCCACCATCATTAATTTATTGATGCGCTTTTATAAAACTGAAAATGGGGCAATCAAAGCCGATGGCAAATCAATCAGTGATTATGCGTTAACAGACTTCCGAAAAAATATTGGCATAGTGCCGCAAGAAGTGATTCTGTTTGGCGGCACCATCCGCGAAAATATTCTGTATGGAAAGCCTGGCGCCACAGAAGATGAAATTCTGGAAGCAGCACGAAAGGCAAACGCCTTGGAGTTCATTGAAAGTTTCCCTGAAAAAATGGATACAATTGTGGGCGATCGTGGTGTAAAATTATCCGGTGGCCAGCGTCAGCGCGTGGCCATTGCGCGCGCCATACTTAAAGATCCGGCCATCCTCATTTTGGATGAAGCCACCAGCTCACTTGATGCAAAATCTGAACGGTTGGTTCAAGATGCCCTTGAAAAATTAATGGAAAACAGGACTTCAATTGTGATCGCCCATCGCCTTAGCACCATTCGTAAAGTTGATCGCATTTTAGTAATCAAGGATGGTAAAATTGCAGAGTCGGGGCCTCATCATGAACTAAGTGCCCTCGATAATGGTATTTATAGTAACTTGCTGAAGCTGCAGCTAGAGATTAATTAGTCTAGTAGTTTTCTAAAGCATGCCAGCTAATATTTTTTGAAGTATGTATCAGGTACATGACAAGCTTTTAAAAACCCACAAACTTAGAACAACATCCAGCCGTGCGGCCATTCTTAGCCTTTTTTTCAACCAGCATCATGCGCTTTCCTACTCTGATATTGAAAAGGAAGTTTCTTCCTCTTATGACCGCGTCACCGTCTACCGCACCCTTAAAAGCTTTCTTGACAAGGGGGTAATACATAAAGTCCTGGACGATAGTGGCAGCTTGAAATACGCCTTGTGTAACGATCATTGCTCAACGAGTGAACATCATCATGATCATGTTCATTTCAAATGCACCAAATGCGGTCAAACAAGTTGTCTGGATGGGGTTGAGGTGCCTACACTGAAGCTACCCAAAGGTTACAAGGCCAATGAAGTGGACGTATTGATCCAGGGTATCTGCAATAATTGTCAATAGCTAATCCTCCGGGTTTCCTTTTATAAAATGGTTGTATAAACCACCTGTGTAAGTTTTTGTGTTTAATTTATATTTGTAGCTTTGGCCAAAAGAAGAGGTGATTACCAGTCTCATTTTAAGGCGATAATCATCTCTTTTTTGAATGTAAAAACGCGGATAAAGAATGCTTGTATTTTCTCTGTTTAACTATAGTCAAAGTGAGACTATACTTTTTGGTGTTTTTACAGTAATCATTACTGTTTTTCTGTTGATTGACCTTGGCGTTTTTAATAAAAAAGCGCACAAAATCACTACCAAATCTGCCCTTTACCAATCGGTCTTCTGGGTTTTCGTCAGCACGGTATTCGGATTTTTGATATACCAAAATGATGCGCGTGGGGCCGATGCCGCGTTAGAATATTTCTCTGCCTATCTGACAGAGTATGCTCTTTCAGTTGATAACATTTTCGTTATCCTTTTAATATTAAAGTACTTTTCAGTTAAGGAAGAATATTATCACAACATTCTCTTCTGGGGAATTTTGGGTGCGGTCTTCTTCAGGGGTATCTTCATTTTTGTAGGAGCGCTTCTCATTGCCAAGTTTCACTGGATCTTATACATCTTTGGCGTATTCCTGATTTACTCTGGTATTAAAATTTACTTTGAGGACAGTGATGAAAAAATTGATCCTGAAAAGAACCCCATTTTAAAACTTTGCCGCAGGTATTTACCCATTTCAAACGATGACATGGGGGGCAAATTCATCACCAGGGTTGGAGGTAAGCTGATGTTCACCCCCATTTTTTTGGTAATCGTCCTTATTGAAACCACTGACTTAATTTTCGCGGTCGACTCTATACCGGCAGCATTTGCCATTACGCAAAGCGAATTTTTGATTTATACGTCCAATATTTTTGCTGTGCTTGGCTTACGTGCAATGTTCTTTTTGCTGGCTGGTGTCATTGATAAATTTTATCTGCTGCAAAAAGGACTCTCTATCATCCTCTTCTTTATTGGGGCGAAGATGCTACTCGAGATTGTTGATATCCCTATTCACGTTGGACTGTCCTTTACGGTTATTATATTGACCCTTACCTTGTCAATTGTCTTCTCCATTATTATCCCTAAAAAGACAAATAAATCGGAAGAGATTTCTTAGTCGCTTAGACTTTCAGAAAAAAAATCTTTAGGAAGGATTTTGAGTAAAATCGGCAGCGTTAAAAAATGCTGAGGTAAGGAAATAAGCACAAATGTGGGAATGGTTTTAAGAACGGTGATTAGAAGTTCCTGCATATGAACCTTTTCTTCCTCTGTCAACTCATTTGATTTAGCTTTTCTTAACAAGGCCATTAGCTCCTCACTCTTCTGCACTTCTTTTACGAGACGGCTCTTATTATATTTCGTTATCCGCGACATGCGGCCAATAAATTGTTCACTTACCTGATCGTAATCTTTCTTGTTTTGAAGTGTATTCAATTGCTCCCAATGTTCCAGCACAAAACCTTCAATGGCCATCATACTGTTTTCAAGATCATCTTCTGAAAATCCCAAATAATCACAGAACCGCTTCAGAAAAATTACTTCAATTTCTTCTACACGCTTATCAGACCAAATGGTAAGGATAGACATCTCCAGAAAGTATTTTTTAAGAACCCAGGAATTATTAGTAGGCAAGTTGATCTCTTCGAGTTCAATACCTTTCTCAAAAATGGCCAATGCTTCTTTTTTCTTTTCGGAGGTCAGGCCTGCACTTTGCAAAAAGTGTTCAAGCAATTTTTTTTCTTCAAATTCAATTGCAACATTGGCGTGAGCTGCTGCTGCCATCACCTTTACAACCGAAAAGCGGAGTTCTTCCCTTTCGTACTTAAAGAAATCCGAGACGATGCGATCTGCATTCGTATGGATCCACTGTCCAAAAATAAAAATGTCAAGAAAGAGCAGGCTATTGTGAAAAAACTGAGCCCAGAAATTTCCGCTGTATGAGTTGGTGTGCTCAATACGCTTATCCAGAATTTTTTCAGCCAGTTCTATTGGAGATTTTCTTTTTCCGAATAATGTTTTTGTGGGGGTTGCCAGCTCCGGAAAAATAGTATTGTAAAAATTTCCAATGTTTTCTATTGCTTTCATGATTACACCTGAAAGCTCCTCTGGGCTTTTTATCGGCTTGTCATGAAAAAGCAAGGAACTAGTGATGAGACTTTCCGCAAGTAAAATTTTCATGCGATCTTTTTGGTCCCAGTTCTTTGAATCCGGATGCTCAATAGTATCAATCGATTGTCCGTACATCAAGCCCGTAGGCTGCACAATTCGATATAACGAATGCTCGGGGTGAGAGGACTTGCGCCCGTTAGAGGCAAAATCTTTCAACAGTTCTTTACGATACTCAAGGTACTCTTTAAGCCACCCTTTCTCACCAGGCTTCATGCAGTTTGGATTAAAATTGAAGGCAGAAGTTACGCTTTTTTAGGATTGATTTAAACGCTTTAGTTGTATTCCAGCTAAATAGCCGATTTCCAGCCCTTCTTTTCGATATTCTTGACGGACTCTTCTACCTTTTTTTTCAATCCGGATTTATAATGATCTAATTTTTTGGCAATACCTTTATCTGAAGATCCTAATATTTGTGCCGCTAGTATGCCGGCATTTTTTGCTCCGTCCAACGCAACAGTTGCCACAGGCACGCCACCTGGCATTTGTAAAATAGACAACACCGAATCCCACCCATCGATAGAGTTTGAAGATTTAATAGGCACTCCGATTATTGGCAATGAAGTCATGGACGCTACCATTCCAGGTAAATGAGCAGCCCCGCCAGCACCTGCAATGATAACTTTAAGCCCACGCTGCCGGGCTTGTGTGGCATATTCAACCATTCGCTGTGGCGTGCGATGAGCCGAAACCACCGTGAGCTCATAAGGAATCTTTAACTCATCCAAAAACTCCGCTGCTTCTTTCATGATTCGCAGATCAGATTGACTGCCCATGATAATACCTATAACCGGTTTGCTCATGCTATTACTTTTAAATGCTCTTTCACAAAGTTGGCTTTCTTCTTTAAACTTTCCACATCAGCATCTACAATTGTTACATGCCCCATCTTGCGAAAAGGTTTTGTCATCTTTTTGCCGTACAGATGAACGTGAACTCCTTCCACTGCAAGCACTTTTTCTAAACCCTGATAGCGGGCTTGCCCTGCGTATCCATCTTCACCTAACAAATTAACCATAGCACTGGGAAGTATGATAGACGTATTCCCGAACGGCAGGTTAAGAATAGCACGCAGATGTTGCTCATATTGCGAAGTCACATTTGCTTCAATAGTTTGATGGCCGCTGTTGTGAGGGCGTGGTGCAATTTCATTCACTAAAACTTCACCTTGCTTGGTTACGAACATTTCAACGGCAAGAAGACCAACTATCTGGATTTTATCGGCTACTTTTCGGGCTATCTTATCCGCTTGCTTTACAATAGCATCACTGATCTGCGCTGGCGAAAAGAGATACTCCACCAAATTTCGGATGGGATGAAAGACCATTTCAACAGCCGGATAAGAACAAATTTCACCAGACTCCTTTCGCGCCACGATAACAGAAATTTCCTTTTCGAAATCAATGAGTTTTTCTAATAACCCAGGAGCATCAAATGCTTTATCTAAATCTTTTTCTGTGCGGAGTATTTGCACGCCTCTTCCATCATAACCTTCTTTACCAAGTTTATTCACTGCTGGTAGAAAGGATTTATGTTTGATTACCTCTTCTTTATTTTTTGTAAGAATAAATTCCGCAGTAGGTATATTATGGGTTCTATAAAATTCCTTCTGCGTGCGCTTGTCCTGAATTAATTCAATCACATCGGGCTGTGGAAAGACTTTTTTTCCAAGTTTCACCAATTCCTGTAATGCTTTGGTATTTACATTTTCTATTTCAATGGTGACGAGATCACAGGATTGACCGAATGCCATCACCGTTTCAAAATCGGTAAGGTTTCCCGAAGTAAATTCTGCCAACGATTTGCAAGGTGCTACCGGGTCTGGATCGAGGACAGAAAAATTAATATTGAGATCGATGCCCGATTGAATGAGCATTCGCCCAAGCTGACCTCCTCCTAATATGCCCAGCTTAAAATTTTGATAGAATGCTTCCGCCATATGGGCAAAAGTAAGATGAATCCCTGAATTAATTGAATAGTGATGAATATAGTACATCCCTCATACATTTGAAGCGTCAGGTAATTGATTTTAATTTAAATTGTTAATAATGTTTGAGGAGTAAATTTTACTTACTGGCTCACTATGTGATTGTCCCAAAGTAGGCGAAGGAATAATAACAGAATTAGTGTACAATAGATTTCCACTATTCAGACAAGAAACGCATGAGAAATTTATTACTGGCTGGTCTTATAGTAAGTAACATGATCGCAATAGCGCAAAAAATTGAAACGGATTTAGAAAAGTACACGCCAAAGCCTAAAAGATTTATTGATAAGGTAGAGGTTTTTGCTGGACCAAGTTTGTCATTTAATTATGGCAATAAATTAGTTGATAACTATAGTGATCTGATAGAGAATAAACGTCTTATGAAAGTAGGGTATTCCTATGGAATAGGAGTTTATCATCCGGTGAAAGGTAGGTTGGATATAAATGCCCGAGTTTTGTTTGAGCAAAAGGGCACAAAGTCTCAATTAAATAGTTATTCGTATGCGTCACGATCCATAATAAATTCTGAATATTCATATGATTATCTAACCTTTTATTTAGCTCCAACTTTTTTGATTGGCAAGCGAAAAAATCTGGCAATTTCATTTGGAGGGTATTTTAGTAAAATAAAAAGGGTAAAGGGTTTTATATCAACCTATGATACGCAAGGTACTGTAAGGCCTACCAAAGGCAGTTTCATTGGTCGTTATTGGTACGGATTTGACGATAATGGCGGGATCAATTCATTCACGTTTATACCCGGACTACAAAGTTTTCAAGAGACTGATTTTGGTTTATCGATCGGGTTAGCATATATGATCCATATACATGGTAATCATAATATATCATTAAAATTGATAGATAATTATGGCCTTCAAAACATTTATAATAAAAAATATATCGAAAATCTGCCTGAAAAAAACCATAACCTAAGTCTGATCTTAGGTTATTTATTTTGTCGGCCTGTTAAAGTGAATATTAAAAACTAAATCAAAACTTAACCTTCTATTTATGAAAAAAAGAATTCGGTTTGTAGTGTTTTTCACCTTATACAGACGAAGGAATAATAACAGAATTAGTGTACCAATAGATTCCCACTAATCAGACAAGAAGCGTATGAGAAATTTATTACTGGCGTGCCTTATAGTAAGTAACATGATCGCACTAGCGCAAAAAATTGAAACAGATTTAGAAAAGTACACGCTAAAGCCTGAAAGATTTATTGATAAGGTAGAAATATTTGTAGGGCCAAGTTTATCCTTTAATTACGGTAATAAGTTTTTAAAAAATTATAGAGATGATTTATTAGAAAACAAACGATTACCAAAGGTAGGGTTTTCTTTTGGTGCTGGTGTTTATCATTCCGTCAAGAAATATTTCGATATAAATGCTAGATTGTTTTTTGAAAAAAAAGGAAGCAAGGCAGAACTTAATGTTCCTTTTATACCTGATGGTAATAGGTATATAATTAACTCGGAATACACATACAACTATTTAACTATCCAATTGATACCCAGGGTGCTAATTGGAATTAAAAGAAAGTTCTCTTTAAAATTTGGCGGATATTATAGTATTCTTAAAACCATTAAAGGCTTTGAATCAGCTTTTGACACACAGGGACTTGTAGG
>JANOLM010000336.1:0-2547 GCA_031419815.1 Bacteroidia bacterium | reverse complement strand
TGAAAGATTTCGGATTGCATCTCCAGCATACTCAACAAAAAAGCCAGTGGCACCACTAGCTGAAATTTTTGAAATAATGTATAAAATAATATCCTTACTAACGACACCCTTGCCCAACTTTCCGTTGATCTCAATTTTCATCGTCTTGGGTTTGTATTGCAATATGCACTGAGTGGCCAGCACTTGTTCCACTTCGCTCGTGCCAATACCAAATGCAATGTTTCCAAACGCACCATGTGTCGAAGTGTGGCTATCTCCACACACAATGGTCATTCCCGGCAAGGTCAATCCTAACTCTGGCCCTATGATGTGAACAATACCTTGAAACGGATGACCAAGATCATACAACTCAATGCCAAACTCTGCGCAATTTTTTCTCAATGTTTCTACCTGATGTCGCGACAGAGCTTCTTTGATAGGAAGATGCTGATCTTTTGTGGGAACATTATGATCGGCTGTGGCAGTTGTGCGCGAAGTATTGAAAACTTTTATACCTCTTTTCTTTAATCCGTCAAATGCCTGAGGGCTGGTAACTTCGTGAATAAAATGGCGATCGATAAAAAAAGCATCGGGATAACCGTCTGCATGCTTCACCACATGTTTGTCCCAGATTTTTTCAAAAATTGTTTTTGGTTTATCTCCGCTCACAACAATCGTTAGTTTGGCCTTCACTGTTTAAAATGAAACCGCCCTGTTGTATTGACGTAAAATTTACGTGTACAACAGGGCGTTTTCGGATGTTTCTTTTCCGTTACGAATATGCTAATTTTTAACGTGTCAACTTTCCATTTATTCAAAAATATTTTGAGAATCGCTTACAAGTGTTAGTAGATAACTAGCATTTTTTAAGCTGCATTGGAAGTCAAAAATCAATTTAGATTTTATATTAATTCGGCATCCGATGTAATGGGGATGCTCAAAGCTCTTGATATGATGCAATTTTTTTCAGCACCTTTTGTGTATTCAATAAATTGAGCAGATGTAATTTTTGGAACACTTCCTTTGATGGAAAGATGTACACCTTTGATCTCAGCTCCTTCTAGCGAAACTGTTGCCACTGTATCTAATGACGTTGCAGGGAATCCGGCTTGCCCTAACGCTGCGCCCACTTGCATGGTAAAACAACCTGCATGAGCAGCGGCAAGTAGTTCTTCTGGGTTCGTGCCAATGCCTTCTTCGAATCGTGTATTAAATGAATACTGATTTTTGTTCAAGACAGTACTTTGTGTGGAGAGATTTCCTTTACCGGTTTTCAAATCTCCTTCCCAGTGTGCGGATGCTGTGCGTTTCATAATGAATGTAAGTTTAAGTGAATAATATCGAGGTAATAGATGATAGAATTAAAACAGAAATTTATTGTTTTGGTTCAACTTATAAAGTGGAATCAAAGATTAGAATGTTATAGTTGCCCACAGCCGAAATCATTTTCATAAACAGTCTACCACCAGATCAGCGGAAACTTGATATCACTGACCGAATCAACTACTAAGTCAGGTTTAAAAGCATAACGTGCAAGGTTTTCGCGCTTGGTGACACCACTCAACACTAAAATAGTTTTATAACCCATTTGAACTCCGCCACGAATATCGGTATCCATTGTATCACCAATGATAGTCGTCTCTGCTGTTTCAAGTCCTAGTGCTTTGCGTGCCGAACGCATCATGACAGGACTAGGTTTGCCAACTACAAACGCTTTGACGCCAGTGGCTTCTTCAATCATGGCGCTAGTGGCAGCGATACCAAGATTATCCCATCCTTTTTTCTTCGGAGATGGATCGCGATTAGTGATAACAAATTTTGCTCCCGCTAAAATCATGTCGACAGCTTTTGTCACCATCTCCAAAGTAAAGTTCCTTCCTTCACCCAGTACGATAAAGTCTGGATCCGAGTTGACTAATGAAATTCCATTTTCGTGTAAACTCGAAAGCAATCCACCCTCACCTAAGACATAAGCAGTTCCTCCTGGAATCTGACTAGCCAAAAATTTTCCGGTAGCCATCGCACTAGTGTACACGTGTTCCTCTTTCACTTTAATGCCAAGCTTATCAAGCTTTCGCACAGCATCAAGTCTTGATCGTTGACTGTTGTTGGTCATGAACATGAAGGGAGTATTATCTTTTAGGAGCTTTGAAATAAATGCATCTGCTCCTGGTATCAGGTTATCTCCTCCATAGATAACTCCATCCATATCAATTAGTAAGCCGTGTGCCATCAATTTTTATAGTAAGCATCGAAATTAATGCTTCTCAAACGGATAAGGAAATAATCGTGATCATAGTTTCACTAAGTTTTCATTTTTGTAACTAAAATTCAGTTACATTTGCTGTGATGAGTAAGTTTGAAAAAGCCTTGGGTCGGCTGAAAAGTAAGCCAAGAGACTTTACCTGGAAAGAACTGCAATCAATTATGTCACATTTCGGATACGAAGAGTTGAAAGGAGGAGGATCAAGAAGAAAGTTTGTTCAATCAACATCAAAAATTTCAGTAAGTCTTCATGAACCTCATCCCCAACCTACATTAAAAATGTATGCATTGGAATTGATAATC
>JANOLM010000335.1:0-5371 GCA_031419815.1 Bacteroidia bacterium | reverse complement strand
CACAGCATCGCGAACACGCCTATGACCATCTGATGGACGATCACGATCGCGAAATGTTTGAGTGGGTAAAAAAATTCAATCCGTATGACTTATATTCTAAGAGTCCTGTTCCACCCAAAGTGGATGAATTAAAACCTTATTATGAAGATTTGATTGCCAAGTATTTGCCGGCTACCGTGAAGTTGTAGTTTTCTAATCTTCGGTACTATGAGAGGTTTCAATTCTGAACATTGTATTTTCATACAGCCGATTCATCCCAGCTTAACGTATCAATAATGTAAGTGAACCGTTGCCCGAGTCACTCTTCGAAAGACGCCATGCTTATAACACCGTCTGTATAGTATCTCGCTTTTTTTTTAAAGTGAATCCTTATCTTGATGCCAAACTCGTATTGTATTACGATTGCAGACATTTCTTTATGCGCTTACTTATCCTCCTGATTTTCCTCACGGCAATACATCATCTGGCCATTTCACAAGTGGTTGTCAATATGCCCGATGTGAAAGAGCGACCTACAGCCACGGCCATCAGCTTGTCTCAACAACCTACCATGGATGGTAAAGTGATTGGGGATGAAGTATGGGAAAAACTCGCACCCATTGATAAGTTAATTCAAACGAAACCCAATGCGGGATTCCCAGCCACGGAAAAAACAGAAGTACGGATTGGGTACACGGCCACTACATTTTATCTTTCTGTTGTCTGTTATGATAGTGATCCGTCAAGGCTCGTTGTTTCGGATGCACGCAGAGATGCAACGCTAGACAATACCGACAGTTTTCTTTTTATACTAGACACCTTCCACGACAGACAAAATGGGTTCATCTTTGGAACCAACCCAATCGGAATTGAATATGATGGTCAAGTCGATAACGAAGGACAGGGAAATATTTCTCAGAACCGCCAGCAGCAGGGAACTATCGGTGGCTTTAACTTAAACTGGGATGCGGCATTCATAGTAAAATCTCTTGTTGGTGATTTTGGATGGAGTGCTGAGTTTGCAATACCTCTTCGCACCTTACGATTTGCATCAGGCCAGAATCAGGTATGGGGTATAAATTTTCAGCGCAACATTCGCAAGACCAACGAGATTGCCTATTGGGCGGCATTGCCCATTCAATTTGACCTGAAGCGGTTATCACTGGAAGGAACACTCACCGGCCTGAACCTTCAAAGTCCTGGAAATCTGAAATTCATTCCGTATACACTTGGTAAGGCAAGCAAAGATTTTCTAGCAACGCCAGCAGAAACAATCTATAAACCAGCCTTTGGAGCCGACATTAAGTATAGTATCACATCGGCCGTTACATTAGATCTAACCTATAATACTGACTTTGCTCAAGTAGAAGTTGATCAGCAACAAATAAATCTCGATCGTTTCAATTTATTTTTTCCGGAGAAGCGTCCGTTTTTCTTAGAAAATGCCGGACAGTTCTCAGTAGGTAGCCCCGGGGAAGTTGACTTGTTTTTCAGTCGTAGGATTGGAATTGGCCCTAACGGAGAAATTGTTCCGATCATCGGTGGTGCCCGCCTGTCAGGAAAAATAAACAATACCAACATCGGTTTTCTCAGCATGTTCACTGACAATGTGGAGAAACTCGGTATTGAAAAAAATAATTTCAATGTAGCACGAATCAATCAGCAGATTGGCCAGCGCTCGTCACTTGGAGGAATTTTCGTGAATCGAAATGGAATAGAATCAGACAATGATTACAATCGTTCCTATGCAATGGATGGAAAATGGGGGATCGGAAAAAAAGCAACCATTTCAGGATATTATGCAAAGACACAATCACCGGATGACAGTCTCAATAATCAATCTTTTAAGGTAGCAAGTAATTACGAGTGGAGTGGTGTGCGCGCTACACTTGCCTACACAGAAGTAGGCGAAGGATTTAATCCGGAAGTAGGTTATCTGTTTCGCTCAGGGTTTCGAAAACCAGAAGCCCTGATTTTTAAACAGGTAAGAATGAATGGAAGGTATGGTTTATTGGAAGTAAGGCCTCATGTGAGTTACCGGAGCTACTGGAATTATTCTAATTTCCTCGAGACCAGTTTCCTGCATGTCGACAATCACTGGGTATGGGTTGGTGGATTGGAAATTCACACGGGTATAAATTTCACAACTGAAGGAGTTGTTAAACCATTTAAAATATCAGGTATCATCGTTGACCCGGGTACCTACAACCACGAGGAAGCACAAATCGTTTTTATGACCAATCCCAGTAAAATGTTTTATGTGAACACCCGTTCTATTCTTGGTGGATCATTTGGAGGAACGCGATATTTAAACTCTGGTACGCTAGGTTTCCGAATCGGTGACAAGTTCAATTCAGAATATAACCTTGCCATTAACAATTTGAGATTGCCCAACGGAAGTGTCGTCTCCACGCTACTTGGTGCGAGACTCAGCTATTCATTTACCCCGCGCTTGAATTTTCAGGGATTTGCTCAGTACAATAGCACCAGTGATTTATGGTCATTCAATTTACGGTTCAGCTTATTGGAGCAAGCCAACACCGGATTATTTGTGGTGTATAACGACATCTATACAGAGGGATTACCTAACAACCGCAGCTTCACCATCAAGTACACACACATGATTGATTTGCTTGGAAAAAGATAAAAATTCTCAAGGCATCATCGCAGGGGCAATAGATCAACAGTGTACATCTCAAGTGATTTCTGGTTCACACCAATTTCTATAATGCCAACGGGGTGAAATAAAATATCTTGCCTATCAAGCAATAGCACAGCAGCAACCTGATCGCTGCAGTAGATTAAGCCTGGCAAGGCATTCTGAGTGATCGTGCTCGCTTCAGCAAGAGCAGCACCGTCAATAGTTGGTCCGCCAACAGTTGATTCAATGCTAACCGGGCCCGTGTGCAAGCTGATTCGCACTTTTTTTGATTCCACATTCTTGAACATCAACTGCGCGAAGTTCAAAACACCTCTTGCTGATTCAAAGACAGCCAACACATTGTTCCCCTCAATCTTTACAAGTAAGGGCACTTCAAAAATTGGTGGATCAGATTTTACAATTCGTTTGGTCAGGTATTCAATTTCATCGTGTTTCATGTCGCTTAGTACTGCATGAAGAAGAAAACGTACTGATTTTAACCCGTTAGCAGACTCCTCATTCGTCCCATCGTCTCTACTTTCAGCAGATGGAAGTGAATGAAGTTCGTCTGGATTGATGTTTATTATCTTAGCAGGGAATGGCCATTTCTTTACCATATCGCGTGTGCCACCTACTTGTGCTTCCTGATTGCGCTGAGATAAAACCGTTATAAGCCCTGCCTCTGCATGAAGCAATTGGCTCTTCAACAGCGCAGTTCCCAGTAAGACCCTTCCATGGAACGCAAATAGATCAGGATTGCCTTCAAATTTTTCGGTCATCACTCTCACCGGATGGTTGCTGATCAAGTCATCAAACCGTTTAACCCAATGCTCGCCCGCAAATTCAACACTGGTCTTAATAAAATCCTGCCGATTAAATGGAAGGCAAATCGTGACATCGGCATTCGTTTCGGCCATTGCTTCTGCAAAAAGAATATCACCTCCACATGCCAATGAGCAATATCCAATTTTCGCATTCAAGGTTTTGATCGCACTTTTAATATTGTTCTTGACACTTTGTTCAATGGACTCGGGAAAGCGTGGCGAGGGCCTGCCCGGACGATCAATCATATGACCCACAAAAGCGACTACCGTAGGTGGACTAAATGTTTTTAAAATTTCACTGGGTACCGGCAGATAGTGGTTAAGCAACCACAACTGATTAAACACACTATTTATCTTTCCCCAATCACTGTCCGCCAGTTGGCGTAGTTGAAAATACAATGCCATTGCCTTGAACTTATCTTTGATCAGCAAGTGCGCTTCGGCCAATGTGGCCAATTCCCAAAAATCAGTAGAACCTTCTGATAAATGTTTTACTAACTCATTGGCGATCTCCTTTCCTTTTACAGCCTTACCTGCAATGATAGACATGGAAGCTGCATTAATGCCTGTATAATAGTTTCCGGTGATTGCAAAGTTCTGATGATAGGTGTCGCGTGATAAGAGAGCGAATTTTGTATCCTGCGAATTTTTAAAAAGCTCCTTATATATTCCGCCCAGAATACCAGCCGTCTCGGGATCTTCAGGATGCATTTTGTAAATGGGCTCAAGATAATCGCGCGCGTTGCCAGGTCCTCCAGATTTTGACATGGCCAAGGCATGAAGTTGCTTCAATCGAAGATCATCTGATTCCGTCAATGCAATGGTAGTTACTGACCTCGCTTCAAAGTAATGACCCTGATGGATGAGTTTCTCTATGTGTTCAACTTTCGTCAATAGAGTAGCAATTGGTGTAAGTCAAATATACTCATGATCATTGGCTTTTCACCTTCTTGACAATCGAAACAAAATAGACTTGAAAAAAAATAAATTCAACGCTACTGACCCATCATCACAAATGCACCCCAATAATAAGGTTCTTTGTATTTGGCCATTAATTGCAGTTGTGCTTGTTTGAATGCTTTTGCTTTGCTTCCACCCTTGGCAAGGTTGGTATAAAAGTTTGTCATCAGGGCTTGAGTGGCGGCATCATCTACTTTCCACAAACTCATCACCAACGCTTTTGCTCCCGCAACTAAGAATGATCTTTGTAAACCATAAACACCTTCGCCTGCACGCACATCTCCCAATCCGGTTTCGCAAGCGCTGAGGATAATCAAATCTGTTCCTTCTAAGTTTAAGTTCATCGCTTCGTAGGCGGTTAGCACTCCGTTGTCGTTGCTTTCAAGATTGGGTATCACTTCACCCTTTATTGTAGGTGAAGCGCCCGCCAATAAAATTCCAGAGCGCAACAAAGGATTATTTTTCGCATTCTCCTCGTGCACACCCACCGAAGATGCTTCAACGTCTTGCTGGAAATAACCGTGTGTAGCAATGTGCACAACGGCCGGGCCTTTCATCGATTTTACGATAGCCTCAGTGGCGGCCTTTTGCATATACGGTGTCACCACATATCCCCCTGCCTTTAAAATCTTACCGATGTTCTCGATTTCTATCTTCGTTCCAGGTAAGGCGGCAACAGCATCACCACCATAATCAGGGAAGCCAAGTAAAAAGGCATTCTTCTTAGGCGCAGATACCTTTTGATTTTTTTAGGCAATTAAATCTTTTGAATTTCCGATGATGAATAAGTCGTATCGATTAAGAAGATAATCACCATCTGTTTTCTTCAGTGTGTTCAGATTGATTTGGTTATAGACTCCATCGGGGGAAATATAAATTACTTTCTTACCAGTCAATGCTGGTTCGACACGCGCCCAAAACTGATCGTAAGAATATTGATCGGCCATTTTTTGTTGCACAGCATTGC
>JANOLM010000334.1:0-12916 GCA_031419815.1 Bacteroidia bacterium | reverse complement strand
CCAATAAAAGTAAAGATAGAATAGTAGCTACACCAATTCGTGGTGTATTTGATAAAATGATTATTGATAGCCCCACAGAATATAAATTTTCGGAAAAGGCCGATACTGACTCTGATGTGGTGTGTTTTATAAAACTTCCTGATTGGTATAAAATACCAACCCCTTTGGGTAATTACGAACCCGATTTTGGAATAGTAATGAAGAAAAAAATGTTGGACAAGGAAGACCAACCCGAGTTTTATTTTGTGGTAGAAACCAAAGGAACGGATGATATAAAAGATTTGAAAGCCTTGCGAGGGAAGGAAGTTTATTTAATAGAATGTGCTAAAAAACATTTTGAAGCCTTGGGCATTGAACTGCATTACAAAGCACCTATAGAAACCTTTGAGGAGTTTAAAAAACAGGCAGACAAAACCATTAACAAAGTAATTGAACCATGAAAACGGAGGAAATAAAACAACTTTTTGCTCAGTTTGAATCTGCCGCATCTGAAATTGAAGGGTGTTGAATGTTGGAGTGCAAGAGAATTGCAACTGCTATTGGGATATAGCAAATGGGAGAACTTTGAGAAAGTAATTCTGAAAGCTAAAGATGCCAGTAAAAATGCTGGTGAAGAAGCATTGTATCATTTTCCTGACATCAGGAAGGTGATAGAAGCTGGGAAAGGGGCTCAACATATTATTGACGATATGCTCTAACCCGTTATGCCTGCTACCTCATTGCCCAAAATGGAGATAGCAGAAAAGAAGAAATAGCTTTTGCTCAAAACTACTTTGCTGTAGGAACAATCCAGCTAAAAGAATAAAAATAAGGCCTAATTTGGCTACTAAAAAATGCTCTAATTTGACTAAAAATAAGGTTAATTCACTTTTAAGTGAATCAATCCTTGCAACTTAACGTTAAGTGAGTAGATTTGAACTTGAAATATGGGATAATGAACCCGAAAGGGTTACTTTCTACACTGTTAGGTGGGAAGATACTGACTTATCAGAAACCGATAAATTCTTTGCAAAGTTTAAGGAAACAGAAAAACAAGCAGTAAAAGAACTGTTGAGTTTGATTTTAAAAGCAATTGGCAACGAACATGGTGCACTGGATGAATTTTTCAACCGCCCTGAAAACGGGGTATCCGGTTTGCCACCAAAAGGCAAAATTAGAATTGGAGAATTTAAAGCTCATTTTCAACACTTTCCTTTACGGCTTTATGCACTGCGTATCAACGATCGGGAAGACCTGGTTGTACTCTTCAACGGAGGCCTTAAAACATCAGATGCCAATCGCGATAGTCCTGATCTGAATTTGAAATTTATGGAAGCCAATGATTTTGGTAACAGAATTGAACAAGCCATCCGTGAAGGGATGATCGTGATTGACGAAACCTCAAGAACATTGAAATCATTTGACGGATCGGATGAAATAATATTATAAAGAAGCAATCATGAGAAGTAAAATAGCGCAACAAATTTTGGATGAAACACCTGAGGAGGTTCACATCTTTGTAAAGCAGTATGCTGATATTGTTGTGAGAGTGCATCAGCTTTTGCGTGAAAAGGGCTGGACACAAAAAGAGCTGGCCGACAAGATGGACAAGACACCATCGGAAATTAGCAAGTGGTTAAACGGGGATCACAATTTTACGATGCGCAGCCTGGCAAAGCTTCAGGCAGAATTAGGAGCAGAAATTATTTATGTTCCTAAAAAAGATTCGTTTCATGTGCAGCGTGGTGGTCAGGTAATGGCATCTGCTGCTAAAGCAGAACCGATATCAGGTAAAGTCTCTTTTCAGGATACGAAACGAAAAGTAGCAGATGTACCAGAACCTATGGCTGCATAATAATGGAAAGAAAAGCAATTCAACCCGATAAAATAGTAATTAAGGAATTCCGATTAATCAAAGGACAACTAGATAGTCCTTATGAATTTCGCATTACCGGCATAAAATCATTTGATTTCAAAGTTGATCTTGGCACAGGAGTTAATCTTGTGGAAAATCTAGTCAAAGCAGATTTTACTATCCATGTATCAACTAAGAGTGCTGAAAATTCAATTGAAGCAACCGGATCTTATCACTTGGTATTCATCTTTTTTGTGGAGTTGCTTAATGAACATGCAGTGGTTTTAGAAGACGGTACGATAGATTGGAATCCTTATTTGGCAAACGCCATTGCATCGATAACATATTCTACCTCGCGTGGAATTCTGTGGTCAAGATTTCAGGGCACCGTAATGGAAGATTTTATTCTACCTGTAGTTGATCCTAACGTATTACTTCAAAACGGCAATGGTCAGTTAAACGTGCAACTTCAAAAATAGACGTGCATTAACTCAATAGCAGCACATCAAGAAAACCAGTAGAGAAATCATCAAGCAAATAGCAGATGATTATGCGGTAGCAAATAATGAAAGAAATTATTGTCAAATTTGAGTTTGCAACGGGCACAATCAATAGAGGTGCGGCACTCGTTACAAACGAGGATCAGGCCTTATTGAGTTCGTTGATGTAAACGAAATGGAGAAGATAGCTACTTATGTTGAACAACATAATGTAAGACCTTTTGTTGAAGCCTAATCATTTCAGTACAATTTTAACTATCCTGGCACTGAGTAAGAAAGTGAGCAACCTGATTTAGAAATCGCCTGACCTACTTTAGAATTGGAGCTTCCGGACATTGACAAGCAGGTTGAAGAAAGGGTTAAGGTCTCGTCCTGAAATAGGTTTACACGAATTAAGGTCAGGTTATTGCCAAACGGTTCTTATAACATGTGCCTAAGAATACAAATCATTTCTATCCGCTTTCGCCACTTCAAAAAAGAACTTCGCCACTTTCTCCGTCACGGCTTTAAAATATTTTTGTCCTTTCTCAGCAGATGCTTTTCGCACTTGCGCTACACCCTACCCGTAATCCAAACCTGTCCCGCAACAGCGGGAGCAAAGGCAAGAGCTAAACCTGCCCTCCTGCTAATAATATAGAGTGTCGTAAAGTGGGAGGTCAATCACCCAAAAGCACCAAAGAGCCAAACCATCCCTCCAAATTTGAAAGCAGAAAGGGAATACCTTTGGGTAGTTTTTATATAAATTACAAGTCAAACGCTCTATTAAATTTTCATTATGGAATCTAGTACCAGGGACAACCATGACCGTGGTAAGGTTGGTGATTTTTTAAAAGAGCACGTTGCTCCAAACTCAGAACTGTTGTCTCTGCATTCTTTACTAGTATGCTTACCACAACGCCTATTCAATGGCACTGGTAAAGCAACGATTGGATAATGCGGCAAGCCGGTAAGCAATAAAAAAAGCAGCAATGGCAAAAACGAAAAAATTATAGTCCTTTCAGAAGGATAGTTATTGTGTGAGTTATCGCAACTTGTTGAACAAAGTCAAAATAAGGAGAACGCTATTGAAGTCGGAAAAAAAACTAAAGAGAAGTAATGATGGAAAATAGTAAATCATTAGCTGTATTCGAAAACAAACAGGTTAGGCGTCAATATGATGAAGCCACAGAAACCTGGTATTTTTCGGTAGTAGATATTGTTGCAGCATTAACCGACTCAGTAAATGCTACCGATTATCTAAAGAAGCTGCGAAAGAGAGATGCCGAGCTAGGATCCTACATAGGGACAAACTGTCCCCAGGTAGAAATGCTCACCAATGGCAAGAACCGGAAAACACTGGCTGGCAATGTAAAAGACATTTTCCGCATCATTCAATCCATCCCCTCACCCAAAGCAGAGCCCTTTAAACAATGGCTGGCAAAAGTTGGCTATGAACGCATGAAGGAAATTTCAGACCCTGCGCAAGGCTTAGATCGGGCAAGAGAAAACTGGCAAAAACTGGGGCGCAGCGAAAAATGGATTCAGCAACGCATGACGGGGCAGGAAACTCGCAACAAGCTTACCGATTACTGGAAGGAAAGTGGCGTAGAAAAATCGGATGAATTTGCCATGCTCACCAACATCATTCATCAGGAGTGGACAGGCTTAACCGTTAAAAAGCATAAAGATTTGAAAGGGTTGAAATCTCAGAATCTTCGCGATCACATGAACGAAGCAGAGCTGATTTTCACAGCGTTGGCAGAATTATCTACCCGCCAGATAGCAGAAACAGATGAAGCAAAAGGGCTAGTGGAAAACGCACACGCAAGTAAAAAAGGTGGAGCTGTGGCCAAAAATGCCAGAAAAGAATTAGAAGCAAAAACAGGTAAAAGTGTAGTAACAGGAGAAAACTTTTTGCTCCCGGGAAAGGAGAAAAAATCATTGCCCCCATCGCTTAAAAAGAAAAGGAAATGAACTCATCTAAAGCAACGTCTTGGGTCGTTTTTCCACGAATCAAGAGTGATATTAAAAAAGGTGTTTCGTAAGGACACTAACTACGGAATAGATGAATTGAATCGGTTGCCTGTGAGTCATGTGAATTATGAGTATTGACATCCTCCCGCCCTGAGCCCGCTGCTACCTATCCGGCCTTAAACTTTGCGAGTGATGATAAGGAAAATAAGGTATTGATTTTTTGATAATTGATCTTAAATGACCAAAAAAGGTAAAATAAGATTTTAAAATTGACCTTATTTTACTTTATTTGCTCCACTATGGCACTTTATCCATTTTCAGAAGAGCAAATTACAGCCAGGCTTCAATTCGAAAATCCCTGGTGGGCAACCGGTCATTTAGATAGTTATTATCAATCGTTTAAGCCGCGCCTTTATTTCAACCTGTTTTATCCATTGGTTAAAACTTCTTCGGTTCATAGAGCCACTGTGCTGATGGGGCCTCGCAGAGTTGGCAAAACCGTAATGTTATATCATACCATACAGCAATTAATTAGTGACGGTGTGCCTCCTCAGAAAATTTTGTACGCTTCCATCGAAACTCCCATTTATAATAACATTTCGCTGGATAGCCTTTTTAACATGGCTAAAAAAGCTACCGGTACTACGGACTCAGAAGGCTGGTTTATTTTCTTTGACGAAATCCAATACCTGAAAGATTGGGAAGTACATCTTAAAACATTGGTGGATGCTTATCACGAAACAAAATTTATTGCCAGTGGCTCGGCTGCCGCTGCCTTAAAACTTAAAAGTAACGAAAGTGGTGCTGGCAGGTTTACTGATTTTATGCTTCCTCCTCTTACATTTTATGAATTTATTCATTTAAAAAATCTGGTAGCCCTTATCAAGCCCGATACCATTAATTGGAAAGGCAACATTGCTATATTTTCGGCTACCACCAACATTACAGAACTGAACAAGCATTTTATAAACTATTTGAATTTTGGTGGTTATCCCGAAGTTATTTTTAATCCCGAAATTCAAAGCAACCCCGGCAGGTTTATGCGGGCCGATATTATTGATAAGGTATTGTTAAGAGATTTGCCCAGCCTCTATGGCATTCAAGATGTGCAGGAACTAAATTCACTTTTTACAACCATTGCCTGGAATAGCGGACAAGAATGCAGCATAGATGAATTAAGCAAAAGCAGTGGCGTAAGAAAAACAACGTTGCGCCAATATTTATCTTATCTCGAAGCTGCCTTTCTGGTGCACATTGTTAAAAGAATTGACCAAAAAGCAGGTCGCTTTCAACGCGAAAACTTTTTTAAAATTTATCTCACCAACCCAAGTTTGCGTAGTGCATTATTTGCTCCGCTTACTGCGGAAGCGGATGGTATGGGTGCTATTGTAGAGACTGCTATTTTTAGCCAATGGATGCAACGCATTTCCTTTATTCCCTACTATGCCCGTTGGAAAAACGGAGAAGTGGACTTAGTAAACATCAGCCGTAAAACAAATAAACCTGATTGGGCAGTAGAAATAAAATGGAGCAACCGTTATTTCGAAGCTCCAAATGAATTGAAAAGTCTTGCTTCTTTCTGCACCGAAAATAACCTAACACAAGCCCTTTCAACAACCATTGATAAAACAGGAATTAAAGAGTACAACGATATTCAAATCCAGTATTTGCCGGCATCGGTATATGCTTATAACGTAGGAAAAAACACTCTTGAAAGCCAAAAATGATGATGGGATTTCACAAATTAAAAGATCAATGAACTGGTTTATCAACTATACGATTTGAATGAGGAGGGAATAAAACTTATTGAGGGGAATGAACAACACAAAAATAAAAATGAATGAAGCCATAGAAAATGTCGCAATTTTTATTGAGCAAATGAAGTCTATGGATGATACAAAACTTGGTAAGTGTCTCGTCCTGAAATAGGTTTACACGAAATAAGGTCAGGTTATTGCCAAACTGTTCTTATAACATGTGCCTAAGAATACAAATCATTTCTATCCGTCTTCGCTACCTCCAGAAAAAACTGACTAACTTTTTGTGTTACAGCTTTAAAATACTTTTCGCCTTTCTCAGAAGATGCTTTTCGCGGATCACCAACACCAGTGTCTTTCGTTACCTGCATCCACTTGCGTTCGGCCCACGCCCAGCCTTCGCGGATAGCGATGAACTTAAATTTCTTTGAAGCTCCATCGCCTGCTTCTAATAGTGGCCTTACTAAATGAGGAGTCAGATGCATCATCACACTAGTTTCCATTTCGCCTGCATGATCATCTTTATTTTCAAAAAATTCCTTTTGATCAACGGATTGATACCAATTGCACTGACATAAAAACATATTGGGAAACTTCAATCCCAATTCGCGAATCATGGTTTTAAAATCATTGCCACCATGACTATTTAGAATAATGAGTTTATAAATTCCCTGACGATCTAATACTTCAATCACATCGCGGAGCACTGCAAATTGTGTGCTGGGGTTCATGTTCATATCCAGCTTCACATCAAACTGGCCGGTGTTCACACCAAAAGGAATAACCGGCAACACAATTACTTTGGCGCCTTGCTCCCACGCAATTCTTGCAGACTCTGCTGCTACTTGTTCTGCTTCAATAATATCGGTGCCGTAAGGAAGATGATAGTTATGTGCTTCGGTAGCACCCCATGGGAGTATGGCCACTTCAAAAGTAGAATCCTTAATAACCTTCCAGTTGTTCTCGGCTAAAATATATGGTCTCATTATTCAAAAATATTTAATTGCACTCGCCTCTTATTTTCTAAAAGCAGAAAAATTTAAAGTCTAAGCATCAGGGCGAAGACCCGCCTCCTTCAACTTTACGTGATGCAAAAAGTAAGGTTTGTTTTGCTGAGAGATAATAAAATGGAACTCAATCGCTTCCCCAATTTTATAGTCTCTATACATCAAATTATTTACTTTAAATTCCCGATTGCCCACCTGAAGATAATTGCGAATCATCACTGATCTTTTGCCATCCTCGTCAGCCGCCCCATATTCTTCTTTGGTGAAACGATCGGTTATAATGCCCCTCACCATGGTTTTCGTTCCGACACGCAGATTTGAACCAAGTTGATTGGCGGCTTTGACAATGGCAAAAATAAAAAATAAGATAATGGCACCACCAACTACTAATACTACTTCCTCTTTCCGAAAATTGTAGATCACCAACACTACAGGGATTGAAAGAACAATGAAAAAGAGGGTAATCTTAAAAAAAAGCCGTTTGATCAAAACGATATCTTGTGGTGTTAGCGGAACTTGTTTCTCATAAAACAAATCCTGGCCACTATTCCAGAGATCATCGAGTTGCTGTTGTACTTCTTTTTTAGGAAAGAAATCCCTTTTTTTTCGATGTTCACTCACTCATTAAAAATAGAAAAAATAGAGCAATATTTCTGATTATAAATGTTGCGCAAGAATCCCTCAGCAACACCCTCCACCATCATAAAACCAGGTTGATTCAGAAATAAAAATATCCTGGCGGTCTAAACTTTTCAATGCGCCTGCGGTTTTGTCGCAGACTGCAAGAGGCTGGTTTTGCATCAGTGTATGACCTTTCTTGTCATCAAAGTACTCTTCGCTACCAAAATAAATAGCAGTCTTGCCGGTAAACACGCACGGGCCATCTTTTGGCATGGGATCTTTTATAGCACAGACTTCAACACTTTCGATATAAATAAGTTTAACGGTGTTGTAATGTGCCGGATCGAGCAAACGGTAAGGTCGCTTAGCACGAATCTCCACGGTGCCGAAACCTACATCAGTAATCATTTGGATATACTCTTTCAATGGTAATGCCCCGCTCAAACACAACGCGCGAAGGCGCTCGTCTTGTTTTAGAGACTCTGGCATTTCAGTCTCACATGTAGGATCTGAAAGTACCAAGCGACCGTAAGGCTTAAGTACCCGGTACATTTCACTAAGTGCAAGTTTCAAATCTTCGTGCGTAAAAATGTTGAACAAGCAATTTTGCGCGGCCACATCCACAGAATTATCTGGCACAGGCAAACTAAGTGCATCGCCTTTGCGCAAGTCCACAAATTCAGATTTAAACCAGGAGTTTTGCATCTCGGCCTCTATAAAATTTTCGCGACTGGCTTGAATCATTTCATCCACTACATCAATTCCTATCACTCCGCCTTTTCTCCGGCTGAAGTAAGCGAACTGCAACAGCTCCATTCCACCGCCCACGCCTACGTATAAAATAGAAGGTTCATTTACAAGATCTCGGGGGTTCACCGTGCTTCCGCAACCATAGTTCATGTCCAACATCTTCTTAGGAATTTTCAACCCTGGCAATTGCCATACTGGTGTTGTGGTGCAGCATAGTCCTTTTTGAGGATTTTCAGCGGCTTCTTTATAAACGCTGCGTGTAGTTTCGAGATAAGTAGTCAAGTGAAAAAGGTTTTAAGTAGTAGGATGTGAAGGGAATGAGTGGAAAAAAGGCATGATGATATTTGGCTCCGTCAAAAAAAATATTTTATGAATCTAAAATCTTAATTCAAAAATCAAACCGTTGCTCCCTGGCAACTTGATCCCGCCCCAGCGGTGCAAGCAAAGCAATGATTTCCAATAACAATTTCCCGCTCTGCTAGTTTTTGCACATCAAATGCGCTGATATGCTGCCCTGCTTTCTCTTGCGTTTTTAAACCAAGCATCTGGTTGAAATCACAATCGTACATAAACCCTTGCCAGTCAATAGAGATTGTATTACGGCACATCACGCCAGCAACAGCCCCCGGGTTAAATGCATTCACAAGTTTCTCCATGTAGTCCTCATAATTAGAGCTCTCTACTAAGAAATCAAGAAAACGACTTATGGGAATATTGGTGATGGTAAACAGGCTGTTGAATTCGACATTAAAATGTTCCTTCAATTCTTTTTTAAAATCGCGCTCCAGTTGGGTTTGATCGCCCGGTAAAAAAGCACCACTTGGATTATAAACGAGGTCTAGAATCAATCCTGAACCTGCTTTTCCATAGCCCACTTTGTTCAACATTTGGAGGCCTTCAATGGATTTTATAAAAACTCCTTCTCCCCGCTGACGATCTGTTTTATCGGCACTATAAAATGGAAGCGAAGAACAAACCCGAACGTTATGTGCTCTAAAAAAATCAGGTAAGTCATGATACTTCGGATTAGCCAGAATGATAGTAAGATTAGTACGCACAATAATCTCCTTAACTCCAATACGATGCGCTTCGCTTACAAACCAACGGAAGTCGGGGTTCATCTCTGGGGCTCCACCGGTGATATCCAACGTTTGAATTTTGGTCCGCTCTATGATATCAATACAGTGTTGCATTGTTTCGCGCGTCATGATCTCCTCACGGTCAGGCCCTGCATCCACATGGCAATGCTTGCACACCTGATTGCACATGTACCCAATATTCACCTGAAAAATTTCAATCCCAGCAGGCATAAGTGGAAAATGCCCAACAGGTTCAATTTTCTTTTGGAAGGTCGGTAGTCTGCCTTCCTTAAAAATTCCATTGGATAGAATTTCCAGCTGACGTTGCTGGTTCGCTAACTGGTGGTGGCGAGCGTGTAGAGACTTAATCATGAAATCTGTTGGTCGATAAAGTTAATCGTTAGCCAAAAAAGTTAATCGTTAAAAGTTAATCGTGTAGCCGAAGCGAGTATGAATCAATTAATCTCTAAAAACCTTGCCTTTGACCACCTCATCCTCAATCCTTCTCCATCCCGATAGTTATCGGGAGAGAAGGTCAAAAGGAGTTTTTAGAGATTCCCAGTAATAATCCCTAGTAACTTTTAACGATTAACAGCCAATGCTACATGGATATTTTCTTCGCCTTGTTCATCATCATCACACCGTGCACTAATGAGGAACCTCCCCGGATGGCAGCGGCAACATGTATTGCCTCCATCATTCCTTTTTCAGTTACTCCTTTCTCTAATGTATCCTGTGTGTAAGCATCAATACAATAAGGGCATTGCACAGTATGGGCGACTGCCAAGGCTATCAGTGATTTTTCGCGCGCTGTAAGATCACCTTCTTTAAAGACATCGCCATACCAACTAAAAAACTTGCCAGCAAGATTGCTCTCCCATTCAGCAATGTTTCCAAATTTCTTAAGATCTTCAGGATTGTAGTAGGTGTGTTCCATACGATTTGATATGAGGTTTGTTTAGTTAAAGTTATTTAAATATAGCCGGGTCAACTATCACCCCAACGACAATTGGTTCTTATCTGTTAACCAAAATATACGAATTTTGTTCCGGATCGGATTTCGGTTTATTTACCATTGTCGCCTGGTTAAGCCCCACCTACTCCTCTCGTCCGGATAGGATTGAGGGCTTACCTAAACGACATTGATTTATTTACTGTTAACCGGGATGGCGATAAAGTATCTTTTTCCTTTTTTTACCGTGAGTTTCTCTTCGCGAAGCCAGGGATTGTGTCTTTTCAGTAGTTTGTAGTTAATTCCCTGCGCATGGGCAAATACCACCAGGCTTTTGATGGTTTCATTTACTTCCACTTTTCTAAGTTTTTCTGCCTGATACAGGTGTTCTGGCTTTAACTTAAAACCATATTTTTCGGGGTTTTCAGCAATTTCTTTTATGGCTAAAATTCTGAACACGTATCGAGAAGTCTCATCGTTCAAAAAAAGATCATAGTAAGATTTCACTTTTTGATTTTCAATGGCACGCTCTAAACCACCCATTCCTCTGTTGTAAGAAGCTGCTGCCAATGTCCAGTTACCAAATTTTCCGTAGGCTTTCTTTAAATATTTGCACGCAGCCTGGGTTGACTTTATAGGATCGTATCGCTCATCCACTTCCTTGGCAATCTCCAGCCCTAATTCCTTACCTGATGTTTTTAAAATTTGCCAGAAACCTACCGCTTCTTTTGGAGATACATCATTAATGAGAGCCGATTCAATCAGAGGCAAATATTTAAAATCTTCGGGAATACCGTTGAGTTTTAAGATTGAATCGATCTGAGGCAGCCATCGGTTGGCGCGTTTCATCAAAAACAAGGTGCTACTATGCAAATAGGTGTTGATCTGCAATTCCTTGTCGAATCGTTCCCTTACATCTGGTATTTCCAAGGCAACGGGCTCTCCTGCAAATGAGGCGGCCACAGGCAGGGCAAGCGACATAGCGGGAAGAGGATGGAATGAATCTTCCACTTGCTCATTCGCCACCGCGTTATCTGAAATTAAATCCTTCTTTTCAGAATTACTGGTTCCCCGGTACGTGATGTAGCCTAAAAGAATTGCGAGTGTTGCTGTAGATAAAAATAACGAAAGGTCTTTCATTAAAAATTCGGTGACAACAAGTACTTGCTATAAAATTCATTTATCACTTTCACTGCTTCCTTAGGAGTATCAACGAGGTTTACTAAATTCAAATCATCCTCTTGAATCATTCCTTCCGCGACCAATACTTTTTTAATCCAGTCCATCATGCCGCCCCAGAATTTTTTGCCAACCATTACGATGGGGAACCTGCCAATTTTTTTTGTCTGAATAAGGGTGAGTGCTTCCGTCAATTCATCCAACGTGCCAAAGCCACCGGGCATCACAATAAAACCTTGGGAGTATTTCACAAACATAACCTTGCGAACAAAGAAATAATCGAAGGTGATGAGCTTATCCGGATCAATGTAACGATTCCCTTTTTGCTCGTGAGGCAAATAAATATTCAACCCAACAGATTTACCCTTTGCTCTTCTTGCTCCTTTATTTCCTGCTTCCATTATACCTGGTCCACCTCCTGTGACAACACCGTAACCATCTTGCACCAACTCATACGCGATTTCTTCTGCCATTTTATAGTAAGGATGTCCAGACTTCACCCGTGCTGAACCAAAAATAGTAACGCATGGACCAATCTTGGCAAGCTTCTCAAAGCCTTCCACAAACTCGCTCATCACTTTGAAAATTACCCATGAGTCTGAGCTTTTTATCTCTGCCCAATCTTTATCCTTAAACGCCTTTCGTATTCGCTGTTCAGCTTCCAACTCTTGCGGAGTTAGTACTTGATCCATCTTTCCCTTTTTTGTTTTTTTGCCCATACCTGAAATTTTAATAGCAATGTAAAATCAACACCCGAATTGAGTGTGATAAAACATTCAAAATTAAAAAATAAAGGGGTAAGTTTTTATATTATTACCACTCGGACTTAGAGCAGTCCAAACGTAATTCTTTAAATCGAGCGGAGTGCTGTATGTAACCTTTGGAGAAATTGATCTAAACGAGTATAGTCGCGACTGGACATTGTCTGTTGAATGAAACAACTACCTAAAACAGCATTTTTATTTAAATGTAGGACCACACTCGCTGTACTTTTCGATTGTGCCCCAAAAAAAGTTGAGTAAGTGAACCTGATGAAAAAGAGAAAAAATGAATGACAAGGCAATTTTTTGAATTTGGGAACAAACCCTTACCTAAAAAGGTACATGAATATGAAAGCCGAAAAAATACTTTAACTTAATTGATGGCATCTCTAAAAACCTGGCCTTTGACCACCTCATCCTCACTCCTTCTACCAATGAACTCAGTGTCACCTCACCCCCACCCTCTCCGAAACGGCTACCTTTAGGACACATGTTTTGATAGATATGCTCCAGAGGAGCAACC
>JANOLM010000333.1:0-4005 GCA_031419815.1 Bacteroidia bacterium | reverse complement strand
GGAGAACAAAACAAAAAAGGCGCCTACCAGGTAAACATTTTTGACGCTGGGCCCAAGCGATTGCGTGTATATAAGTGCAATGGTTTCAATCACTTCATTTCCTTGAGGGATGTCGCCACGATTGTGAAGCACAGCCGCACCTAGCAAATAAAATGCAACCGTCACAACAGTGTAGATGATCATAGCAACCAAGGCATCTAAATACATGACGTTGATCCAGCCTTGCGCCCGGTTTTTCCATTCCTCAGTTTCTTTACGTGGCCCTGTGTAGGCGGCATATCCCTTTTCAATGCACCAATAGTTATAGGCAATAATTTCATCACTGGCCACTCCTGTAATGCCAAATGCTCCGATGGCAATTCCCACGATTTCACCTGAGAGGTTAAACCGAAGCCCATCGATGATATCGGAAAAAGAAAAACTATAAACCGTGTATCTAAGGGAAAATAAAGAAGTGATCGTGAGTATCGTGAACATCGCGATCATGAGCAGTGATAATTTTTCGATCCAACTGTAATGGCCATTGAAGATAAGGCCGGCCACAATCACCGCGGTGATAATTGTCCAGGTGAAAATAGAGAAACCGGAATAAAGCATATTCAAAACAATGACAGTGCCACCGAGTATTCCACCAATCTGTACGATCTTAAGCGTAGCAAGAAAAAAGATCATCCAAACTATCCACCTTCCTTTTCCAAACTTTATACCGGGAAGTTTATTGAAGGCTTGCATAGCGGTTTCGCCTGTAAGGATGGCATGTTTTCCAAACTCAAGTTGGACAGCCACTTTTGCAAGGCAACTGATTATAATAATCCAAAGGGCAGCAAAGCCGGCCTTTGCCCCAAGCACAGTCGTAGCAATTAATTCGCCCGATCCTACGATGGAAGCTGAGAGAATAAAACCAGGCCCCAGGAAAGCTAGCATTCGAACGAAAGCTGTAGGAGGCTCCTTTGAAGTTTTATCTGATATTATGTACGGATCGATTTTTAAAGACATCTTTGGGAAATAGTTATTAGTTATAAGTTAATCGTTGTCTTAATGTTTATCAATTCCCCTATTAACTATTAACCATTCAGGGTTAACTGACCCTATTGTTTACCATAAATATCATCAAGCTGTTTTTGAAGCGCTTGATATGCGAGAGGTGCTTGCTCTTTTAGGTTTTCCCATCGGCATTCAAGAATAATATGTCCTTTGTAGTTGATTTTCTTTAATGCTTTTAGATAAGGTCGGAAATCTTCACCTTTTGTTCCTGGAGGAGTTCTTCCATCTTTTTCAGCGACTTCGCAATGCACAATGTACTTCTTTCCTTTTTCAATAACAGTTGGACTCTCATTCTCTTTCAGCATGTGATAAATGTCAGCGCATAAACGAAAATTAGGATGATCCACTTTTTTTACAACGTCAAGTGCATCTTCTAACGTGGTGATGAAGTTTGTTTCAGTGCTGTTCAGGTTTTCTAAAGCCAGGATAATATCATATTTTTTTGCCTGAACTGCTACTTTTTTGGCGATAGCAACAAATTGTAACTTGGCTTTCAGTTTATCAAATCCATCGGGCAATCGCCTGGCTCCACCACTTCCCCAGGTAATCATTTTAACCTTGGCTGTCTGGCATCTTTGAAAGACTTTTTCTGTATAAGAAAGTATAGCGGCTTCGTCTATGCTTGGGCCTACTAGTTTTAATTCCCCCGGAATAAAAAGATTGGCGGCATATAGAGGGGTCTTTAATTTTTTGATAGAAGAGAGCTTCTCCTGAAATTGTTTGTCGGTAACTTTAAGTGGGGAAAAACATTTGGCAATAGATTCAATCAAAAATTTGTAACCCGAAGCATTTATCAAACTATCATTCTCCATATCCTGTACGATTCCAATCCCTGGCTGACTCTTTTGTGCACAGAGGGTTATACTGAGAAGTGATAGGGAAAATATAATAAGAAGAGTTTTCATTTTTGGTTGATTAGTGTATCCACTGAATTACTAAATTTATTGAATCTATCAGACAATGCAATCTACTATCAAAAGTGCAGACGCTTATTTTTAGTGCCAACAAACCAAAGGTGGGCGAACTTCAAAGAGTAGGTTCGCCTAAGAGAACTCCGAAATAAAAATTCAAACGAGAGCCTACTTTATCATCGCCTCAGACAGCTTTCAACTACCCCGCAATGGTATACAGTGAGAGTTCTTAACCAAACGGCTCAATACCAAAACATTTTGTATTAGGTTCTAGCTGATACCGAACATCAAAAAGAGAATGAAAAAATGGATTTCAAAGGGGTGTAGCTATTCAAAAGCAACAAATGTGTTGAACGGTGTTTAAACATTGAAATATTATTATAGGTTTAAACTTCTAAACCTAAATTAAATTTTATTTCTATGAGAAAGATTTTACTAATGCTCACGGCATTTCTGATGGGGGCTTCCTTAGCCATTGCCCAGGAAAGGTCGGTTTCGGGTAAAGTTACATCCAGCGAAGACGGAAGTACTTTGCCTGGTGTGAATGTGGTGGTTAAAGGAACCACGAATGGAACCGTAACAGATTCTGATGGGAAGTTCGCCCTTTCAGTCTCAACAGGTTCTACCGTAATCATTTCCTTTATTGGTTATGTGACACAGGAAATTGCAATTGGTGAGCGATCAACTATTGACGTACAACTGGCTTCTGATATAACGCAGTTGTCGGAAGTAGTTGTTACCGCCCTTGGTGTTGAAAAGTCACCCAGGGAACTTGGTTTTGGTGTAACGGGGGTTAAGTCTGAGGAGTTGACCAATGCACGTGAGTCCAATATTCTAAATGCCTTACAAGGAAAGGTTACTGGTATGTTTATTAACCAGAGCTCTGGAAACTTAGGGGGATCAACGAAGGTTGTGATTAGGGGTGTAACCTCTTTAAGCGGCAGGAATAACCCACTTTGGGTAGTTGATGGAATTCCTATTAATAATGAACAGGATGTTTCCGGAAGCCGGATTCAGGGTGGTAGGGATTTTGCGAATGGCGCCTCGGTAATTAACCCTGATGATGTTGCTTCAATGACTGTTTTAAAAGGAGCTGCCGCATCAGCGCTTTATGGTTCACGGGCCGCAGCAGGGGTTATCATAGTAACTACAAAAAAGGGAAAGGCATCTGGTAGCGGAGGCCCGACAGTTACCTTAAATTCATCTTTGCGCTTTGACGATCTTTTCAGGGTTCCCGATTACCAGAATGAGTATTCACAAGGGAGTTTTGGTAAATATGACTCTTCTTCATTTAATAATTGGGGCGCAAAAATAGCCGGCCAGATGGTGACAGAAAGCATCACAGGTAATAAAGTCCCGCTTACAGCATACCCTGATAATTACAAGGATTTCTATAGGATAGGAAAGACGGTCATTAATAATGTTGCCGTTTCAGATGGTAACGACAAGGTTGACTACAGAGTAAGTGCTACAACATTAAACCAGACCGGTATTCTCCCTAACGCTAATCTAGATAGGCTTACTCTCAGTTTTAACGTTGGGATGAAGCATAGTGCTAAATTGAAATCGAGATTTTCGGCACAATACATCAATACCAGTTCCAAAGGAACAGGTGTTGCAGGTGCAAATGATCCCAATATCATAGGTGCCCAGGCATTTCCCAGGTCTCTCAATTTCAAAAACTATCTGCCATGGATTGATGCACAAGGAAATCAAATAGGGACTGTCAACCCCTTTACTAATAATCCTTTCTGGATACGTCATGAAAATAAGAGTGAGCGTAAAGACAACCGCTTCATAGGCAGCGTAGAGACAACCTTCACACCTATCCAAAACCTGAGTTTTACTGCAAGGGCAGGTTTAGATTTTGACAAAGATGACCGCTTACTTTCAAATAGGGTTGGTACAGTACAGCGCGCTACTGGCGATTTCACTATTGATGGGATTACCAGAACTCAGGTAAATGTGGATATTTTAGGGACCCATTTTTTGAAGATTAACGAAAATCTTCAATTGAGGACTTTAGCTGGCTTTAACTATAATAAAAGGG
>JANOLM010000332.1:0-2285 GCA_031419815.1 Bacteroidia bacterium | reverse complement strand
CCAATAAAAGTAAAGATAGAATAGTAGCTACACCAATTCGTGGTGTATTTGATAAAATGATTATTGATAGCCCCACAGAATATAAATTTTCGGAAAAGGCCGATACTGACTCTGATGTGGTGTGTTTTATAAAACTTCCTGTGAATGATGGTTTCAAATTGGCCGCTGTCTGTTGATCATTAACAATTGACAATTAAATAAGAGTTATGGCAGAGAATAAAAGTCAAAACATCATTATTTACAATACAGCCGATGGCAAAGCCAGCGTATCACTTTATGCCAAAGACGGACTGGTTTGGATGAACCAAAATCAGCTTGCCGAACTTTTTAACACCTCTAAGCAGAACATCGGTCAACATATTGCTGCGATACTGAAAGACAAAGAGTTAGAAGCAAATTCAGTTGTAAAGAATTACTTTACAACTGCCGCTGATGGCAAAGAATATGAGGTGACATTTTACTCCTTAGAAATGATTTTAGCTATTGGTTTCAGGGTGCGTAGCAAAAGAGGCACACAGTTTAGAGTGTGGGCCAACAACAACCTTAAGGAATACATGGTGAAGGGTTTTATAATGGACGACCAGCGCCTGAAAAATCCCGATGGCCGCCCCGACTACTTCGATGAACTATTGGAGCGCATCCGTGATATACGGGCATCCGAAAAACGATTCTATCAAAAAGTACGTGATCTGTTTTCCCTTAGCAGCGATTATGACAGCACGGATAAGGCCACTCAAATGTTTTTTGCCGAAACCCAAAACAAACTATTGTTTGCAGTAACAGGCAAAACCGCTGCCGAAATAATCCATGAACGCGCCAATGCCGATAAACCCAACATGGCGTTAACGTCATGGAAAGGATCGATCGTGAGAAAGCAGGACATATTCACAGCAAAAAATTACTTAACAGCAGATGAAATTGATACGCTCAACCGATTGGTGGTTATATTTTTAGAAACGGCTGAGTTACGCGCAAAAGACCGGCTAGACATCCGCATGTCTTTTTGGAAAGAAAATGTAGACAGGATTCTCACATCCAACGATAGAAAAGTACTCATTGGTGCAGGCACAATTAGCAACGCACAGATGGAGGAAAAAGCAATGACTATTTACGAACAATTTGATGCCAACCGAAAAACATATCTGGCAACAGAAGCAGACAAGCAAGACTTAGAGGGGATTGAAAAACAAATAAAAACGAGAAAAAAGAAATAGCCATGCCAGATATAGTACACGGCCAATGATCTGAATGATTTCCGTTAACGAACCTCTGTAACCAACGGTTAAAGACAAATCTTTATAAAAGGTGCCAATCACTTGGAGAATCCTATTGTGATGAGCAGATTAAAACATGAAATAGAATGTAGTTATAATATCTCCTCCTTATGTATTGTAAATAATGTATCACACAGCTTGTCAAATGCACCTTGGGATTGAGAGTGTAACGGGAGCGCTTTAGAATAGGATAAATCGCTCTTATTCATACGTGCCTAAGAAACACAAATCATTGCGATCAGCTTTCGACACTTCAAAACTGTCCCGCAACAGCGGGAGCAAAGGCAAGAGCCAAACCAACCCGCCCCTACCCGAGAGTGAGGAAATATTTATCAAAAGATAGCACCCCATAAACTATACTCAATTATATTTGACACGATATTAATTCCGCTTTTAAAAGGTTCTGGAGTTCGTTAGCAAAGAAAACAGATTATACCGTTTCAATTAATGAAAATGATTTAATTAAAGAAGCCATAAAGGAATTGTTAGCCATTGAAATTGAAGAGACACAATTAATAGTAACAGGCGGAACTATTGAAACGATTGAACAGAATGAAATTCAAACTAACTTTTCGGGTACAGCAACCTATAGTACCAAGGCCAATTTCACGCCTTTAGACTTAATTGAAGAAATCAGCTAAAACACTTCTTTAAGTTATACTACAACTTTTAAAATTATTCAAGGCATTGCAGCCAACTATCATAGCATTAAAAACAATCCACCAAAATTCATTCACGAAGCCGCTCATAAAATAAAACAATTAGAACTTGAATTGATGAAAAGGGATTTAACCTATCATACCACAGGTGAATTTCATACCAATTTGAAAGGGGAAATAGAAGTAGATAAATTGTTTCATGATTATGTTTCCAATAAAAGTAAAGATAGAATAGTAGCTACACCAATTCGTGGTGTATTTGATAAAATGATTATTGATAGCCCCACAGAATATAAATTTTCGGAAAAGGCCGATACTGACTCTGATGTGGTGTGTTTTATAAAACTTCCTG
>JANOLM010000331.1:0-3972 GCA_031419815.1 Bacteroidia bacterium | reverse complement strand
CCCAACACAACTGGGCCAATCTTATTGTCTGCAATAGCCTTATTGAAAGCTTCTGCAATTTTTGTCCGGCCTTCAGCATCCGCATAAAGAATGCGCGCTTTTGATCCCACAACAAGTTTGTTTGTCTTTGCTGCCGTTATCCAATTGATATTGTCTTGTAGCTGGGAATGAATTTCTTCTGGAGCATCTTTTAAAATACCTTCTAACACTTCGGCTGCAATCTGATCTGTTTTGTCGAGGTCTTCTTCTTTGCCTGAAGTACACACCCAACGGAATGGGCCGAAGCCGTAATCGAAACACATTGGACCCATGATGTCCTGCACATAAGAAGGATATCGGAAATCAATTCCGTTGGCAGCCATTACATCCGCACCTGCGCGTGAGGCTTCTAACAAGAATGCATTTCCATAATCAAAAAAGTAAGTGCCTTTTGATGCATGACGATTGATGGAATCAGTTTGTCTTTTTAAAGATTGATATACTTGCTTTTTGAATGCTTCAGCGTCTTTCACCATCAAATCATTCGCATCCTCATATGAAAGTCCCGCAGGATAATATCCACCAGCCCATGGATTATGAAGCGATGTTTGATCAGAACCTAAGTCCACATAAATATTCTCTTTGTCAAATTTCTCCCACACATCCACTACGTTTCCCTGATAAGCAATTGAAACAATCTCTTTATCATTCTTTGCTTTCAATACACGTTTCACCAATTCATTCAAATCATCGATAACTACATCCACCCAACCTTGTGAATGGCGTTTGTCTGTTGCCTTTTTATTTACTTCTGCAATCACTGTAATACAACCTGCAATGCTTCCAGCTTTTGGCTGCGCTCCGCTCATCCCTCCAAGGCCAGATGTAAGGAAAATCTTTCCGGCAAGTCCTTCACCTTGTTTGGATATTTTTCTTCCCGCATTCAAGATGGTGATGTTAGTACCGTGCACAATTCCTTGCGGGCCGATGTACATGTATGATCCAGCTGTCATCTGCCCATACTGGGTAACACCCAATGCATTATATTTTTCCCAATCATCTTGATTAGAATAATTTGGAATCATCATGCCATTTGTAATGACAGCACGCGGTGCTTCTTTGGATGATGGAAACAAACCCATGGGATGACCAGAATACACATGAAGCGTTTGTTCATCATTCATCATAGCGAGGTACTTCATCGTGAGTAAGTACTGAGCCCAATTTTGAAACACTGCACCATTGCCACCATAGGTGATTAACTCATGCGGATGCTGCGCAATAGCAGGGTCAAGATTATTTTGGATCATTAACATTATCGCGGCAGCTTGTTGCGATTGATGAGGATACTCCGAAATAGACCGCGCATACATTTTATACTCCGGACGAAACCGATACATATAGATGCGTCCATATTTTTGTAACTCCTCATAAAACTCTGGAGCCAACACAGCATGGTGAGCCGGATGAAAATATCGCAATGCATTTTTTAAGGCAAGCTTCTTTTCTTCCGTAGTTAAAATATCTTTTCGCTTTGGAGCATGATTGATAGAGGAATCGTACTCTTTGACGGAAGGCAATTCATCGGGAATACCTTGAAGTATTTGTTCCTTAAAACTTAGTTCTGTCTCGATCATACCGAAGTTGATTTCTGAAAATGATGTGGCATGAAATTATGCTTTGTAAATTGATAACCAAAGTCAAATATCTCATTCGCTTTTCCAATATCAAAGCTACTAAAGCGATCCATGCGGGTGGGCTCAATAACCACATCACACATTTGGCGACTTACCATTGTATTAGTAGAAATAGCCATTAGTAAACTCCGTTCGATCATCATTTTAAAATTCCTGGCATCAAACTCCGAACTTATGTGATTGCAATGTGAGGCAACTATAAAATCACATTTATCCCGAATGGGAAGCACCGGAAGATTATCCAGCAAGCCCCCATCGACATACAGCCCTCCGTTATAGCTCACTGGATTAAAGATGGCCGGTATGCTACACGATGATAACAATGCCGGAATTAATTCTCCCTCTGAGAAATAGTGAACACAGCCTTTACGAATTTCTGTTGCCGCAACAGTAAGCGGTATTTTAAGCGCACTAAAATTATTCTCCGGAATGTATTTGTGCAAAAGTACATACAAGCCATCCATCTTGAGTAGGCCCACCCAGGTCCATGCGGGTCGGACTGACCTGAAAATGGAAAGGTTTTTGGTGATCTCAAAAATTTCATCTGGTTTATATCCATAGGCATAGAGTGCAGCAACAATAGAACCGGAACTTGTTCCTGAAGCAATTGAAAACTTCACTCCCATTTCATCCAAGGCTTTCAACACACCAATATGCGCAATGCCGCGTGCCCCGCCTCCTGAAAGAACGATACCCAGTCTCATAAAAACAATTGGCAAACTATTTTAATCCGGCTTGTTTAAAGATACTATTGAGAGTACCTCTTGGTACTTCATCAGACATTCTATGATAGGCGATCGTAACAATTCCTGATTTTGTATTGTGCTTGTATGCTCGGTGACTGCCTCTCTGACGCACTTCAAACCAACCATCATCTTCAATCACTTTAACAACCTCCCTGTATTTCATCTTAGGGATTAAGAAAGAACGAGCATTTCAGATTCCGAGTTGGCCTCGGGTATTTCTAATCCAGATTCTTTCATCAATTCTATGTGAAGATTTATGGCCTCAACAATATTCTCCTCAACTTCTTTTTTTGTTGCCCCCGCAGAAGTACAGCCGGGTAAATCAGGCAGATAAGCGCTATACCCATCCTTCCCTCGTTCATAAATAATCAGGTACTTTCTCATTTACTTAAAATTTGGATAAGTGTAAAGTTACTAAAAATAGCAAAGAAGAAATCTAATATGTCGTGAACAAGGAACTCAACTATAGTTCATCCAACCGGAAAGTTTTTTCCAGCCTCACTCCTTTTTCAGTATGCTTTACTGTACAACACTCACTAAACGGATCATGTTCAAAGAATAATACGTGACCCTGATCAGCAGCTTCCTTTAAAAAAATTTCTTTTTCGGTCATCGTGATTAACGGTCTTGTGTCGTAACCCATCAGGTAAGGCAAAGGAATATGGCTTGAGGAAGGGATAAGATCGGCCACGAAACAAATGGTCTTGTCTTTGTATTTGACTTTTGGCACCATCATCTTATCGGTATGACCGGAAGCATAGAAAATATCAAGCTGTTTAAATGGAGATGGTTTGTCAAAACCGATAAAATTAAGATGGCCACTCTCCTGCATCGGCAAAATATTCTCCGATAAAAAACTTGCTTTCTCTCTTGAATTAGGTTCTGTGGCCCATTTCCAATGGTCGGCATTGCTCCAATACTTTGCGTTCTTAAATGTAAGTGTGAGTCTATCGTTTTCTTTTTTTACTCCACCGCCACAATGATCAAAGTGCAGGTGCGTCAAAAACATATCTGTTACATCATCAGGCGAAAATCCTGCTTTTGTCAATGAACCAATTAAACTATCCTCTCCATGCAAAAAATAATGTGCTAAAAATTTCGAATCTTGTTTATCCCCCATCCCACTGTCAATCAAAATAAGTTGATTGCCATCCTCTATCAATAGACAGCGCATCGCCCAGGTACACATATTATTTGTGTCAGAGGGGTTTGTCTTTTGCCAGATCGACTTTGGCACTACACCAAACATAGCTCCGCCATCGAGTTTAAACAATCCGGTTTCTATTACGTGAAGCTTCATAGTGTAAAATTAAAGAATGTTGTCAAATTTGGTCTCATAAGTTATAATCAAATTAAGAAACGAACGTATTTGCAGAGTTTACATGCGCCCAAGTAATTGATTATATTTATTTCTTTTTAGGTATTGTAAAAAAACGAGCATGAAATTTTTGCCTTATTCTACACTCTTTGGTTTATTCATAATTCACTTTAGCCTGTCCGCTCAATCCCCAACAATTAACAATAATGTGAGGGCAGCTAATATTCTAACC
>JANOLM010000330.1:0-3112 GCA_031419815.1 Bacteroidia bacterium | reverse complement strand
CTATCTACATGTGTTATCGGTTTATTGATTTCGGATATACCTCGCGATTGCTTTTTTAGTGGCTTATATATGTATAGCCATGAAAAGTGGCATCCCGTTTTTGAAAGCCTGGGCGCGCTAGGATTGGTTTGGATTTTCCTTTACATTTTATACAGACTGAAAATTTTTGTTAAAGTGTGATGCGTGATGAATCAGTAATGCATCGACCTCTAACCACAACTAACAACTCCTTTAAAATGCCCAACACTTTCGGCAAGCCCCATTGCGGGATCGCCTTTTTGTTCGAACTCCAAGCTACAGACGCCCAAATACCCTGACTTGTTCAACGCTTTAACAAGACTAACAAAATCCATTTTGCCGCGGCCGTTGACTACTGTTTGCCCTTTCTCTATGGGTGAATCTACATCTTTCACATGCATGTCATAGATACGATTCTTATACTTTAAAAGCATGGCTGCCGGGTCGTGGCCGCAACGAAATGTATGGCCTATATCAAGGCAGATGCCCATTAGAGGATCCATTGTTTTGATCTTTTCAAAAACTGTATCGATATCGGGAAAGAGTTTGTCTTCAGGTCCATGATTATGAATGGCCACCCTGATATTATATTCCTTCGCTTTCTTCTCTACGTAACTTAATACTTCGTAAGCCGGGGCTGCTATAATAATTTTCACGCCCGCCTGTTGTGCATAGTTGAAAGCGTTGTCGACTTCAGTTTCTGTTTTCAAATAGATTACACCCAGACCGTAAACTTCTATTCCAGCGGCTTTAAATTTTCCGATAACTTCATCCGTTTGTTGTTTGTTGCTTTCGTACGGCAATTGAAAGTTTTTCAGTGAAATATACTTTACGTCTACAGCCTTCATCACTTCAATAATCTTTTCAATATTATTATTGTAAGCCAGGAAAGTGTAGCCGGCAATGCCGATGTTGAATGTCGGTTTTATTTTTGGATCGGCCTGTGTGCCAGCCTGCGTTTGCAATATGGGCCATGTAGCCAAAGCACCCGCTCCGGCTAACTTTACAAAATCTCTTCTTGTTGTCATAAAAATTTTATTGAGGATCAATTTATGAATTACGTAAGAATTTTTAATTGGAAAGGAGTGATGAAGACTCTTTATCTAAAAAACACATGCAACTTGAATGTAATTGTAAGGCTGTGGCCGGAAACAAATTACTCACTGGGTGCATCGTGCAATTCTTTACAGCCATCGCTTTTCTTTGATCTGGCACGGAGCATATAATGTTCTTTGACTTTAAAATTTGTTTGATTGACATGCTAATTGCGCTGCGGGGTACTTCATCCAAGCTTCTAAACCAACCTTCACCCAATTGTTGTTTGCGGCAAGCTTCATCCAATTCAACAACTATATAGGGATCTTCCGTTTCGAAATTGGCAGGTGGATCATTAAAGGCCAGGTGGCCATTTTCCCCAATGCCAACTAGTGCTACATCTATTGCGTGTTGAGAGATTAGTTTTCCAAGTCGCTCACATTCAAAGCTTGTATTAGTTTCACCATTTATTAAGTAAGTGGCCTTTAGGGTGGGTACTTTGCAAAGAAATCTTTCTTTCAGATATTTTCTAAAGCTTGCTGCATGCGTTATGGATAATCCAACGTATTCATCCAGATGAAACATAACCACTTTACTCCAATCGATATTCTGTTCAGCAATAAGTTGATTTAATGTTTCAAACTGACTAGTGCCCGTGGCTACTATAATGCTTGCATTATCGTTTGTAGAAATTGCCTTCCTAATCAGGTCAGCAGCAGCAGAACCAGCAGCTTTGCCAAGTTCCTGCGGGCTTTCCAAAATTCGTAAATTCATGGAGTACTATTTATCGTGCGGGCTGCCTGAATAGTTTTAATCAATTCAATTTTACTTTCGTGTTACCTCCTTTTTTAAGGAGGACATCAACAGGCTGATTTGTTTTCCATGAACCGGAAGTAAAATCAGGAAGATCAACAGCACTTGAACGATTTGCAACTGATTTTTCACTTAACGGTGCAACGGCACTCCACACAGCTGCATCATAAACATCAATATCAAGTGGTAATCCGTTTCTCAAGCAATCGATCAATCTCCAATCCATTAAAAAGTCCATACCTCCATGCCCACCAATTTGTTTCGCCATTTCACCTACTATTCTTACAATAGGAGGAGAATATTTTTCTTCGAGCAATTTATACTCTGTTTCAGATACCCAATCTTCATGGCCTGCAGCTATGCGACCTGGCTCTGGATATTTTAATGCCGCGCCTTTGGTGCCGCTTACAAGGTGAATGCGGGAATAAGGTCTTATTGATGTTACATCATGCTGTATCATCATGGTCTTACCCTTTATAGTGCGGATGGTGGTGGTGTTCATATTTCCGCGGTAACTTTTGTTTTCATAGGGTTTGTAGAAAGGGTCACTTGCTGCTAGCTCTTTAGCACGTGCACTCATCATAAAATCATTGCTTGACACAGAAACTAGATAGTCCATTCTGTCTCCTCTATTGATGTCAAGGACCTGCGCAATGGGACCAAGCCCATGGGTGGGATATAAGCTACCATTTCTCATGTTTTCCTTTAAGCGCCACATATCGTAATAGGTTGTTTTAGAGAAGTTACTCTCCATAAGGGCGTGAATGTATGCTCCTTCGGTATGTACGATCTCACCAAAAAAACCTTGCCTGGCCATGTTCAGAGTAAGCAACTCAAAAAAATCGTAACAGCAGTTCTCCAGTATCATGCAATGTTTGCGGGTTTTTTCGGAAGTCTTCACAAGTTGCCAACACTCTTCGGTTGTAACTGCAGCTGGAACCTCAGATGCAGCATGTTTCCCATTTTCCATTGCATACACAGCCATAGGGGTGTGAAGGTTCCATGGTGTGGCAATGTAAATGAGATCAATATCTTTTCTTTCACAAACTTTTCTCCATTCGTTTTCATTTCCGCTATATATATCTGGCTTGTGACTTGTTTTCTCTAATCGTTTTTTGGCATCATTTGCTTTCTCTAGCCGTATATCACAAAGTGCCTTAATTTCTACACCCTCGATTTTACTCATTCTCTCAACCGCTCCGGGGCCACGATTGCCTAATCCGATAAATCCTATTCTAACGGTTTC
>JANOLM010000329.1:0-4874 GCA_031419815.1 Bacteroidia bacterium | reverse complement strand
GAGCAAAATTTAAAAAATAAGTGTCCTAACGGTAGCCATAAAAGGGAGATAAATAAGGTTTTTTTGTAAATCTTTTAAGAGTCAGTTGTCGTTATCGTACACTTATTTTGCCTGGCATTCTTTTGCATGCTAAAAGATTTTAACTTTCTGGAATCAACCTCATCCTCAATCCTTCTACATCCCGATAGCTATCGGGAGAGAAGGTCAAAAGGAGTTTTTAGAGATGCCCTTTACTTTATACTAAGGAGAATATTATCTGGGTTGATTGTCAAACTCCTTTGGGCATTGGAGGTAAAAATAATGCCGACTTGGCAGACTAAAATGATACGTAAAACTATGAGATACCTTTTGATTGCTAGCATCATGTTGTTCTTTACCTCTCGTTCATCTTCACAAAATATACCGGAAAATGAACTTAGCGATGGCCATTACATATTTAAACAGCTGGGGAAACGTCTTGAGAAAATCATGCTTCATGTTGGAGATGATACCCTAAAGATACTATCCCTCGATGGGAATCATATTATCATACCAGAGAGTGGCAAAGATGAAGTTTTTTTGAAAACAAGTTTTGATGTGGATGTGATGACCATTCTTTTCAAATACAGGCCAAGCACATCCGGCTTTCCAAGACAATTGAACACAAACTTTAACGGAAACATTTTCTTAGGATACCGGATTGACAGGTATAAACTTAAATTCAATAAAACCCGACCAGGATTAAAAAAAGAACTGCATCATTTAGGGCTTACGGTGGGTGGCTTTGTCGGAATTGGTTCAACATTCATAAGCCAATGGACAACAAACAACCAGACGACAGATGAATATGATGGCTTTATTTTAATACGGGGGATATCCGCCATGGTAGCTTTTAATAATCTTACATTCGGTGCCGGTCTTGGTTGGGATTACTTAACGGATCGGGATAAGAACATATGGATTTATCAAAACAAACCTTGGCTAGGGCTTACACTAAGTCTTAACATAAATTAGAACCCAAAAAAAATGAAAGGCTGCCTTACCCAAAGCAGCCTTTCTTACACCAAACACCTAATTCTTAAAACGATAATGCAAGCTATAGAGAATCCTCTTTTTTTGTAATACCCCAAGTTGGTGGTTTTTTGTCATCAGGTGATAAAAGTTAATGGTTAATCGTCAGACCCAATTTCCTTTTAACGGTTAACGGATAACGACTACTTCACTCTCTTCTCAAGAAGAACAATTTTTGCCTGGGCATTTGCATTTCCCAACGACTGCGCTTTCTTGTAAAGTTCCAGAGCTTCCTTAAGGGTTTCCTTTTTCTTTTTAGGAGCAAGCTTGGTACGATTAGCTGCTTCCTCTACAGCCTCGCCACGTGCATAATACGAATCAGCCTCACTCATTTTACTTTGGATCATTATTTCTTGAACCCGAGCTTCAATCAATGCCAACTCTTGTCCTTTAGCCTCTATCTGTGCCTCCTTATCGCTCAACTCAGCCTCTTGTAATTCCGTGGTAGTGATCAGGTTTCTATTTTCATTGCTTAGCTGCTCCACCTGCCCCTGAAGGTTAGTGATCTCTTTACTTCTTTCCTCCAGATCAGCCTTAAGTTTTTTGATGGCGGCAGAAAAGGCATTGGAGCTACCTTTTGATTTTTTCAAAGCCTTCTCTAAATCTTCAATTTTGCTTTGTGTGTCCTTCACGTAATTGTTAATGTCCTTCATTCGCGAAGAATAATCATCGTAGGTAGTGCCCTCCACCATATTCACACGTAAAAGTTGTCGGCTGGCATCAATAGAGTCCATGAGCACGCCCACATCGGTTAGAGTTTGGGCAAGTTCCTGGGTGGTTTGCAGTTCAAACTTCAAAGAATCTACCTGAGATTGAAGTTTAGTGTTTTCTGCACCACCACACCCCATCATAAGCCCGCCAATAGCAGAAACAAAAAGAAGTCTTTTTATCATAACAGTCGTTTACATTTTAGTGAAACCAAAATTACAGTTTTGGACAGTGTATTTCCGGGTCTTTAAAATATTTTTTCAACCTGATTTGAAATCCTTATCCTTGGCGTAAATTGCCCCCCGTTTTGAAAGAAACAGCATTTTAATGCCCAAATTAATAACCACGCACACGCGTATCGCAGATCTGGGCAAACCTAGGATCGTTATAATTGGCGGAGGCTTCGGTGGACTTGAAGTAATTAAAGGTCTCAAAGGCCTAAAAGCCCAGGTTGTTTTATTTGATAAATATAACCACCACACCTTCCAACCACTGCTCTATCAAGTCGCCACCTCGGGCCTGGAAACAAGTGCCATTGTAGCACCCTTCCGAAAATTATTTGGTAACCAAAGTGATTTCTATTTTCGGCTTGCAGAAGTAATCAACATAAAGCCAGAAGAAAATTATATAGAAACCTCCATAGGTGGCGTAAAATATGATTACCTCGTCATTGCTACAGGCGCGGTCACAAACTTTTATGGTATGACCGAGGTTCAAAAGTATTCATCCTCCATGAAAAATATTGTGGACGCCACCAAGCTCCGCAATAAAATAATCCGGCAGCTAGAATATGCCCTGCTCACCGATGATGCTGAGGTGATCAATAGCCTAATGGATTTTGTAATTGTGGGCGGAGGGCCAACAGGTGTAGAACTGGCAGGAGCCCTAAGCGAATTGAAGAAGAACGTCTTCCCTAAGGATTATAAAGAACTTGATATGCGGGAGATGGACATTCACATTGTAGAGGCGTCTCCACGTTTGCTTAATGGCATGTCTGAAATAGCTGGGAAAAAAGCATTAGAATTTTTGACGGACATGGGTGTGAAAGTTCACTTAAACACTGCTGTGAAATCGTATGATGGTTTTGAAATTAATTTAAGCACTGGCGAGAAATTAATTTCCAGATCATTAATATGGGCTGCCGGTGTAAGGGGAAACCCGCTTCAAGGATTAACCACTGAAGCAATTACCAAAAGTAATCGCCTATTAGTGGATCAATTTAACCGTGTAAAAGGGTATGAAAATATTTTTGCGATAGGTGATGTTGCTCTGATGGAAGGTGATGAGAAGTTCCCAAAAGGTCATCCTATGATGGCACCTCCGGCTCAACAACAAGGAAGGCGATTGGCAAAAAATATAAGAAATCTGATTTCTAAACAGGAGATAAAACCTTTTCGCTACTTCGACAAAGGCTCCATGGCTACAATAGGACGAAATAAAGCAGTGGTAGATATGAAAGGTATTCGGTTTCAAGGAGCATTTGCCTGGTATGTATGGATGTTCGTTCATTTAATGTCTATTGTGGGATTTAGAAATAAGGCCTTCACTTTCTTCAGTTGGATGTGGAATTATTTTTCGTATGATAGAAGTAACCGTTTGATTATTGGGCGTAATGAAGAAAGGATAATCGAAGAAGAACCAAAGGAAGAACCTCCTAACATAAACGCTTAATACATCTCAGGTTGTAAAAACCCTGATATTATTTGTGAACATAAATGGAATCAACGACTAAACAGAAATTATCGACAGCAGGGGTTTTAGTTGCCATGGGCATCATTTATGGTGATATTGGCACCTCACCTATCTACACGTTTCGATTTATTATAGGGCATCATCCTGTAACAGAAGATCTCGTATTTGGCGGGCTATCATTAGTATTTTGGACTCTTACAATTATCACATCTTTCAAATATGTTTATCTCGCACTTAGTGCAGACAACAAAGGAGAAGGCGGAATTTTTGCGCTTTATGCATTAGTAAGAAGATATAAAGCGTCATGGGTAATTTTTCCTGCCATGATTGGCTGTTGCACACTTATTGCCGATGGGTTTATTACACCTGCTATTAGTGTAACATCAGCTGTAGAAGGGTTTAAAACACTCATGCCTGATATTACTACGAATACCATTATCACTATTGTCATCATCATATTGGTAGTGCTCTTTGTATTTCAGCAGTTTGGTAGCAGCGTGGTTGGTAAAACTTTTGGCCCAGTGATGATAGTATGGTTCATATTTATTGGAGCGGTGGGGGCATATCACTTATCAGCAAACTTTAGAGTATTGCAAGCAATCAATCCCATCTATGGAATAAATTTATTGATAAAATACCCGGGAGGCTTTTGGATTTTAGGCGCTATCTTTTTATGCACCACGGGTGCTGAAGCGATGTATTCAGACCTTGGCCATTGCGGAAAAAATAACATCCGACTTGGCTGGGGATTTGTTAAGATTTGCCTGCTGCTAAGTTACTTTGGACAAGGCGCATGGATGCTTTCTAATTTTGAAGGAAAGCCGCTTGGTGAAACAATTCCTTTTTTCTCCATCATTCCAGATTGGTTGTTGATTTTTGGCGTTGTCATTGCAACCATGGCCACCGTTATTGCTAGTCAGGCACTAATCTCCGGAACATTTACATTGGTGAATGAAGCGATGAAGTTAAAACTTTGGCCGGCAACTCATGTTCGTTATCCGAGCCAGGTAAAAGGTCAAATTTATATTCCAGCCATCAACTGGATATTAATGTTTGGCTGCATTCTGGTCGTCCTATTTTTTAAGCAAGCCGATGCCATGCAAAGTGCCTATGGTTTAGCCATTACTTTTGATATGCTCATGACCACTTCGTTGTTGGTCTACTATTTTTCTACAGCAAAAAAATCAAAAGTGCGCACATTACTATTAGCGCTAGTTTTCTTCACAGTAGAAGGCGCTTTTCTCATATCTAATTTGAGCAAATTCATGCACGGTGGATGGTTTTCCTTTAGCATAGCATTCAGCTTTTTCATGATGATGTTTGTTTTGCTGCGGGCACGCGAACTTCGTGAAAGACATACTGAATTTGTTGACCTAAAACATTATGTTCCGCTCATACAGGATTTGCAAGCTGATACTACCATT
>JANOLM010000328.1:0-17504 GCA_031419815.1 Bacteroidia bacterium | reverse complement strand
CAACCACCTTGTCCAGCAGCAGGGAGGAGTTGCTGCAAACACTTGCCGTCTATGAAGTTGCTAATCGCAATAACATACATGGAGCACAGTTTCTGGGCTTACACCTGGAAGGTCCTTACTTTGCCATGAATCAACGGGGAGCACAAGACCCGAAATATATCAGAGATCCAAATCCTGAAGAGTATAAGGATATAGTTGCACGCTCGTCCTCCATTAAACGCTGGAGTGCTGCGCCTGAATTAAATGGCGCAATTGAATTTGGAAAGTATATGAGATCAAAAGGTATACTACCTGCTGTTGCCCATACGGATGCGATTTATGAAGAGGTGTTAGTAGCTTTTGAAAATGGATTTACACTGGCTACTCATTTATATTCTGGCATGTCTGGCGTTACAAGAAGAAATGCGTATCGCTTTGCTGGCGTAATTGAAAGTGCTTACATCATTGATGAAATGGATGTTGAAATCATTGCCGATGGCATTCATCTTCCCGCCCCCTTGCTTAAGTTAGTGTATAAAATTAAGGGAGCGGACAGAACAGCATTAATTACCGATGCCATGCGAGCTGCCGGAATGCCACCCGGAGAAAGTATTCTCGGAAGCATTCATAACGGGTTGAAAGTTATTGTAGAGGATGGGGTAGCAAAATTACCAGACCGAAGTTCTTTTGCAGGCAGCGTTGCAACTGCTGATCGATTAGTAAGAAGTATGATGTTTATGGCGGATGTTCCTTTGCTGGAAGCCGTAAGAATGATGACCTCCACGCCAGCTCGTATTCTTCAGGTTGAAGATAAGAAGGGTTCAATCACTGTTGGTAAAGATGCGGATCTTGTGATTTTTGATAACGAAATCAATATTGAAATGACCATCATAAAAGGCAGGGTAATTTATAACCGTCAGGAAAAACGCATCGATTAAGATTCACTTTATTATAAGACCACAGTAGAAAATATAAGATTAACAATTAAGACATTAGTTGCTTGATCACCAATTCTAGCTTCACTAATATCAAAGATTACCGGTTCGCCCTCCAAAGACTCTGCCTCTGCCAACACAGAAATCTCATTGTCTTGTGATAATTTGGAAACGTGAAGATGTAAATCAATCTACGTGCAGTTGTTTGTTTGCCACCAGTACATCTACCAATGCAAAATTCTCTAACTATTCGTCAGTCGGTTCCTGATGTGAGAAGTGAAGAAAAACTTTTTTGTTTCTTAATTCCGTCTCGAGTCTATGCTTTAACGTGAAGAGATGGCCTTCTACTTTAATCGATATGATATCAGTGCTTGGCCAGTTGTTGAGTTAATTTTCATAGCTCTGGCTACCATCAAAAAAGAATAGCACCCGTAGTTGAGGGTTATGTTCGAATTGCAGTATAACTTCATTTTGAATATCCATATTAGCCTTGCAATAATTCTACTAAGGGTTTGTTAATGTATAATTGGTACTTGCCCACTTGCTGATTTTGTAAAAAGCCTTCCTTTTCTAATTGTTTTAAATATCGGGTGGCTGTTGTGTAATGTACATTCAGCATAGTGCCCAGGCGAACTGGCGTAACAATGGGCATGGAAAATAATTGCTCTACCAGATCGGAGGAGTAAATGTTTCCACACTTGTTCTTCACTCCTTCTTTATAAGCATTGAATAAATCCATTACCTTAAAGAGTTGCTCTTTTGTTTCGCGTGCTTGTAAATAAAAGCCACGCAGCATATATTCAATATACTCGCACCAGTTTTCCTTTGTGGTTACTTCACGCAAAAGTTTATAATAATCATTTCGGTTTTTGTTGATATAGCCGCTTATGAACAGAATAGGATAATTAAGTAAACCTGCCTGTACAAGATATAATACCATTAATATTCTACCGGCACGACCATTGCCATCACCAAAAGGGTGGATGGCTTCAAATTGATAATGGGCTATTGCGCATTTGATCAGTGGGTCGATACCATCCTCTTCGTTGTGAATGTAGTATTCCCAATTGCTAATGAGTTTGCCTATTTCATTGGCGGGGGGTGGTGTATATAACACTTCACCTGAGGTGGAGTTTTCAATTCTGTTTTGTGTACCGCGATAGCCATGGCTGCGTTCATCTAATAGTTCTTTGTGAATACCCAAAATCAAGCGGTTGCCAATCGGTACGTTTTTCATGTTCTCAAAGCCCCACAGTATAGCATCTCGATACCGTAGCACTTCTTTGTTCTCTATTTTCTGTTCGGTTTCTGGAAAGAGTTGTTGCTCTAAAACTTTCTCCACTGTTGTATTGATATTTTCAATACCAGAGCTGGCAACAGATTCACGAATAATGGCAGGGCTGAGCATGAGCATAGGATTGGGCAACCCATGGGAGTAACCTTTTAATTCTCCTAACTCTGTGCGAGCTTTCAGGAGCCAGGGCATAAAGCGCTCCTGGCTGCAACGGATATCCGGGGGCAGTTCGGGCAGGCTGAAGGGATATGTTGCAGAGAATGACATATAAAGCTTGATATGTTATAAAAGTACTAAAATTGCGATATATGACAATAGAAACCTCTAATAATCCCTATTTCAACGGTACTACAGGTTTTGAGCCCTAATATAATTAACCGTTACCCCATCATCCAGATCAAAAACGATTTGTTGATCAGCCAGGGGGCTTTAAAATTTTGTCATACTCGCGGCAGTATTTACTTGTCTTGAATGGTGAGGGTGCTTTCTACAACACAAATCTTTCCGTTCCGAGATACCGTGCCTTCAACACGTTCAATTTTGATCATGTGGTATTATCTGACGAATTTAGTGATTATACCGATGTGGTCTTAAAGTCAAAGCAATCAGACAATAATCAGATGTTTTTGAGCACCCCCGTTCATGAATAGGAGACTTAACAATGGTAACAGGATTACTTCGATTTAATATCGTATCAAATTGGAATAGCCTTGGTTCGAGTTGAAACATGCCATGAATAACTCACTCAACACCTGCCCCATGTGCCGTTTAAAAGTTCAGGATAGTGTGGTAATAAATAGAAAACCCCTTACATTGGGCGTGTAAGGGGTTTTTCACTACTATCAGAGGTCTCGAGCGGATTCGAACCGCTGTAGGAGCTTTTGCAGAGCTCAGCCTAGCCACTCGGCCACGAGACCATTTCAGGACTTAGGCATTGAGCCTTAGGTACCAGAATCACTTCTTTCAAAGTTAATTCCAAAGTCCTAATGCCCAAGTCCTAATGCCTAGTATTAAAAATTATTTAGCTTCCCCTTCTGCAGGTTTAGCTTTCGCTGCACTCATTTTCTCCTTCAAAGCACTCAATGCTTCAATATCTCCCAAGGTTGATTTCTCAGCCTGCTGGTTAATATTGTCAATTGTTTTGCCTTTAGGCGCTGGCTTCTTCTTAGCAGCAGTTGCTTGTGCCGCTGGTTGTGCCTTTTCTTCTTCAGTTGACCATGTTGCTTTGTGGCTTAATACAATGCGTCTGTCATCTTTAGAGAACTCAAGAACTTTGAAGTCGAGACTCTCGCCTTGTTCTGCTTTAATGCTGTCATCTTGTTTGGCAAGATTTCTAGCCGAGCAGAATCCTTCAATTCCATATGGTAACTCAAGAACAGCTCCTTTGTCATTCTTGTTGACAAGGGTACACTTGTGTACAGAACCAATTGTGAAAATAGTTTCAAAAGTATCCCAAGGATTTTCTTCCAAGTGCTTGTGGCTTAGAGCCAATCTGCGGTTGGTTGAATCTAATTCAAGAACTTGAACTTCCATGCTGTCCCCTACTTTCGTAAACTCAGATGGATGCTTAATCTTTTTAGTCCAGGACAAATCAGATACGTGCACCAGTCCATCGATACCTTCTTCCAATTCGATAAACAATCCGAAGTTAGTAAGGTTACGAACGATACCCTTATGCTTTGTGCCTACTGCATATTTGCTCAATACATCTTGTCTTGTCCAAGGGTCTTCGGTAAGTTGTTTTATACCTAATGACATCTTGCGCTCTTCGCGGTCGATCGTCAACACAACAGCTTGCAACTCATCTCCAACTTTAATAAAGTCTTGTGGGTTGCGTAAGTGTTGTGACCAGCTCATTTCCGATACATGGATAAGTCCTTCTACTCCCGGCTGAAGCTCAAGGAATGCTCCGTAATCAGCAACGTTTACAATCTTGCCTTTTACTTTTGAACCAATGGCAATTTCAACAGCAAGTGACGCCCATGGATGAGGGGTAAGTTGCTTCATGCCCAAAGAAATGCGTTTCTTTTCTCCATCGAAATCAAGAACAACCACCTTCACCACCTGATCAAGTTTCAACAACTCTTCCGGATGGCTAATGCGGCCCCATGAAATATCTGTGATGTGTAACAATCCATCAACACCACCTAAGTCGATGAATACACCAAAGTTGGTCATGTTTTTGATTACACCTTCCAACACCTGGCCTTTCTCAAGGTTAGTGAGGATAACTGCTTTCTGTTGCTCAAGATCTTTTTCTATCAACACTTTATGAGATACTACAACGTTGTCGTTGGTGTAGTTGATCTTCACAACTTTCACTTCAATGGATTTATTAACATAAATATCGAAGTCACGGATAGGTTTCACATCAATTTGAGAACCTGGTAAGAAAGCTTCGATGCCAAAAACATCTACAATCAAACCACCCTTGGTTCTGCGCTTCACAAAACCTTCAATGATTTCGTCTTTATCGAGGGCTTTCTGCACATACTCCCATCCTTTTAGGAGTTTCGCCTTTCTACGGGAAAGGATCAACTGACCCATTGCATTTTCACGCTCTTCGATAAACAAGTCAACTATATCACCAATTTTCAGTTTTGGCATGTCTTTGAATTCCGCCAACGGCACAAGGCCATCTGACTTAAATCCAATGTTTAAAATCACATCGCGGTCGTTGATACCCACAACAGAACCTTGCACTACCTCACTTTCGTTTACAGTAGAAACAGTTCCGGTGTACTTGTCAAGCATCTCCTGACGTTCGCTATTGGTGTAACCTTCGCCAAACCCTTTGCGATCAAATGTTTCCCAACTGAAATTTTCGAGAGAAGCACTTGAACCCGTTGATTCTTTGCGGGTGGTGACATCATGGATCATCCGGCTGATGCCTTCTTCTTCCTCTGCTTTCTTAGCTGCTTTAAATTCAGTCAACTCATCTTTTTCAAAGAGTTCTCCTGCTGCTGCGCCTTTCACGGCTTTTTTTACCGGAGCATCGTCCACCACTGGTTTGGACTTCACTTTTGCTTCATCGGTTCTTTCTCTTGGTACTTTTGCCATAAAATTGATTCACCCAGATTTTACATGCAGCAGGTGGGTTTTCTGCTACAACTTTAGTTTTACAAGTCCCCTTTTTACACAAAAAGAGCCCGTTCACACGAACGGGCTGCAAATGTAAGCAGAATTCTTAAAATAGAAGGATTTACTGCCCAATTTCCAGTTAATCCAGGTCTTCGGGTTTTAATGTGCCCGTAGCATAATCCAACAAAATCTTTTGGAATAGCAATCGATATTCGGCTTGCGCCCTGTCCGTTTGAGCCTGAACCAATATTCTGTTAGCCTGGATATAGTCGATCAAGTTGGTCACCCCTAAATTATAACGCTCCTTTTCTAGATCAAAAGCCATTTCAGCCGCAGTAAGTTGTTCAAGGGAAACTGAGTACGTTCTCTTATAAAGCTTAAAGTTCTCATACGCCCGAACCACATCCGTCTTCACTTGTATCTCGGCATTTTTTGTAAGTGTTTGAGTATTCAAATAGGTCACTTTCTGTTGGACAAAAGCAGTTCGGTTTTGAAAATTTTGATTTCCGCCAAAAATAGGAATGTAAAGCTGCAAGCCATATACTTTTCTAAGGTTGTCAGTTTTAAATTGCTCTTGGATGGGTCTTACATTGGGATCACCATGAGCGTGATTATAGGCAGAGTAAAGAGTACCAAAAGCACTTAAAATGGGCATCATACCAGCGCGGCTGGCATTCATCGAATACTTAGCGGCTTGTTCATTTTTTAGTGCCCTTAAATAATCACCACGATTTTTTAGGGAAGCTTCAAACAATGTCTCTAAATTAATCTCTTGTGATCCAATCGTATTCACATCCCAATCCGGTTTTGCTACTTCAAATTGTTCACTGGGATCTAACAGCAACGTCTGGGTCAAAGATCCTTTATCGTTGATCAATATAATTTCCGCCTGCAGCGCTCTGATCTCAGCCGCCTTTGTCTGAGAGTCCTGCGTATAACCTTCTACAGGAGATCGACTTCCCAAGTCTACCTGGGCACGAACTTGCTCGAGTTGCCTTTTTAAGACTTCAAAATTCTCCTGGGCTATCCGAAGTAATTCAACATCCACCAGCACAGTCAGGTATTGAAGAGATACCGTATTGATAACATCCTGCACGGTTCGGTTTATATAATAGGATTGGGCTTCCAATAGATTTGAAGATTGCTTTACGCGATTTACCTGATTAAAGCCGTTGAACAAATTGATATTCGCATTGACGGAGCCCGAAAGCTGATCAAACACTCCATTAATAACTTTCCCTTCATTTTGATTGAAGGTGTTACCATTTACCTGAACAGCACCCCCGTTAACTGAAAGTGTTGGGCCTAACCCTGCATACGCTGACGTGCGTTGCATTTCACTCAGCGTCAAATTATTTTTTTGTTGATTCAGTAGCACACTATTTTTCATTGCGATTTTTATCGCATCCTGAAAAGTCAGAATTTTTATTTGCGCCCAAGCGTGTTCAGGCAAGGTTAAAAATACTATGGCTATTACTATGATGATATATCTTTTCATAATCTACATTAAATTCTATTTCACTATTTCATCAGCGCAAATTGCACCATCTGCCACCCTCACAATTCGTTTTCCTCGCCTGGCATTTTCTTCTGAGTGCGTAACCTGAATAATTGTTATGCCTTCTTCATTCAGCTTTTGAAAAATATCCATAATCTGTTTTCCCTGATCGGAATGAAGATTGCCTGTGGGCTCATCTGCTAGTAAAAGTTTGGGTTGTCCTACAATTGCTCTTGCTATGCCCACCAATTGCTGTTGACCTCCAGAAAGTTGCTCTGGAAACAAATCTTTCTTGGCTACCATATTAAACCGGTCTAGCAAGTCGGCTACCATACTTTTGCGCTGGCTACCACTTACGCCTTTGTATAATAAAGGTGTTTCGATATTCTCATAAACTGTTAATTCGTCAATCAAGTGATACGCCTGAAAGATGAAACCGATGTAATTTTTGTGCATCTCAGATTTCTGGCGCTCCTTCATTTTGTGAACAGGCTCATCAAAAAAGTAATACTCACCGGCTGATGGCTCATCCAGTATACCAATGATATTCATCAAAGAAGATTTGCCCGCACCGCTTGGGCCCATAATCGTCAGGAATTCACCCTGCTGAACTTCCAGGTCTACACCTTTGATAATAAATGTCCTTTGAAAGCGGGAATCGATGAACTTGTCTACATTTTGTAATTTTATCATTGCGGATGGTTTAAGATTCAAAATTCAATATTAAAAGTTGCCCACCGGATTTGAATTTTTGATTCTTGAATCCGTAGACTGGCTAATAATATGCCAAGGCTGTTTACTGGGTTTAGACGATAAAAAAAGAATATAGTTGCAGCAAAGTCGTCCGCAAATGCAAATAGGTGTCCGAAAGTGGATAGTGAAATAGTCGTAAGTCTCAAGACATAAGTCTCAAGACATAAGATGTAAGACATAAGATGTAAGACATAAGATGTAAGACATAAGATGTAAGACATAAGACGTAAGACGAAAGCTGAAAGCTAGAGGCTAGTAGCCAGAAGCTATTGTGTTAAAATACGATCGGGTGCAAAATCACATCCACCCTCCTGTTCATCTTCATGCCCTGGAAGTTATCATTTGAAAAAACGGGATTCTCTAAACCCCAGTCTTTTTTGTAGATGATTGTCTCGGGAATGCTTCTTTGAAGTAGTAATTCATGGACAGATTCGCCTCGCATTTGTGAAAGCCATTCGTTGTAGTGCTTGCCTCCAATTGGATCTGTATGACTGATTAATTGAATCTGATATTTTTCAGTAAGTTTTGGTATCGAATCAAGCCACTGAAATAATTCTTTTATCTGGCCTTCATCTATATAGTAACTACCGCCACCAAAGTAAATGCTTTTGCGCAATTCTTCCCGCACCGTTTGAGAAAGAGATGTGAATGAAAGAAGTGCAAATAGTAATGATAAACCCAGGATACGCATTGTGTTCCCTTTCCTTATAAACGAATTTAAGCCATTCCTGTTTAAAACTCAGGAGCTTTTGCTTATTAATTTAACAGGCACAACATCAAGACCCCCAGATAGGGTTAATAATTTAGCCATGTGACCTTGGTTGCTTTTCCTTTTTCAAGAACGGTAACCACAATCAGGTTGGCATAATCAGTATCTTCAAATGTCTTGTACTCTTCTTTGCCTGTGAGGTAATTCGCAATCCATGGAATGTTATTTGAGTGACCACTTATCACGATTGTGCCACCCGCATATTTATTTAGCATTTTATCAATCTCGTCTGTTTTAAAGGCTTCGTATTCGGACAATGTTAGTCCCTTTTCCTGAGCCAATGGAATTACTGTGTTTCGAGTACGTTTATAAGCGGTGGAGTATATAGCATCTACTTTAATTTCTTTCAACATATTAATCAGTAACTGTGCCCGATCCTTGCCAGCTTGGGTGAGGTCAGGATCTTTCGTACCATCATCACCTTTCTCGGCATGACGAGTCAGAATAAATGTAGTAATGGGTTGTTGCGAATACGAAGTTACGCTGATCGCAAGAAGAAAAAATAGAATGATTTTTTTCATATACTCTCTTTAATCAAGATTCACTTAAACTGTTCACTGATTTTCTTTGGCACATTACATCCATCCTTCTGACGCGTGTCCGCTAAATGAAAAATCCTCCATACACCGTCTGTGCTTTTAAATAATTGAAAAGCATCTACACCACAATGACTAAATTTTTTTCCAACATAAAAGGCATAAGGTGCCCAAGCTTGAGCCATATTTCCATCGATTTGAATTTTTGTATCCCAAATCACTTCATTCCAGACTTCAGGGTGAGGTGTGCCAACTGCTTTTAGAAACCCATCCAGGGATGATTCGTGATTAATAAAAGGCTTCCCTTCCTTGTTCAATGAAATGGTGGCCATGGAAACTGTCTTCATAAATGCATCATGAACCATAGCGCTGTCGCCAAGACTCATTCCTTTAAAAAGTCGATCAATTGGTTCCATTATCCCAACTCTTTCAGTACCTGTTTGAGCAACAGACAAAATGGAAATCATCAGGAATCCACTTGCTAAAAAGATTTGTTTCATTAGATGCTGGTTTGTTTTAGGGCAAAAATCACGAATTGTACTGAAAATCTCACTTTGTTTTACAAGAGAGGCCAAATGTAAATATCAAGATTTCACTTTTAAATCTTTATTTTAGCGCAGTAAAAACCACCCCATGACAAGGTTGATCCTCGTGTTTTGCTCTCTTTTTATAATAACGCCTCTGCTTTTTGCTGACCCTGTGGACAGCCTTGAAATTGTATTAAAAACGGCTAAAGGAGATTTAAAGGTAAAGACCTTAAATGAATTATTCCGAGCCTATTTCAATTCCGACCCGGTAAAAGCAATTGGCTACACTCGTGAAGCACTTTCGCTCGCTACAGAGATTGAAGACAGTAAAGGAATGGCCGCTTCTTATAATAACCTTGGTGTTGCCTACAAAAGCCAAGGCGCGTTGGACAAGGCACTGGAATATTATCTTACATCCCTAAATATTTACGATAAACTTAAAAACAAAGAAGGCATAGCCAACACCCGGAACAACATTGGCACAATCTATTCTATGAAAAAGGACTATGGACAGGCCATGAAGTACTTTGAAGATTCTCATCGGATTTTTTTAGAACTGGGCGACCAGGAAAAGATTGTTAGTTCTATGAATAACTTAGGCAATCTCCATAGCGATTTGCAGTTGTACGAACAAGCCCTGAAATATTATTCGCAGGCTTTCCAGCTAAGTGAGAAGAGTGGTAAAATTTATCCTGATCCATTAAATAACATTGGTAACCTTTATTTCCGTCAAGGTAATTACCAAAAAGCAGTAGAGTATTATGAGCGAGGTTTTGACCTGGCCAAAAAAGAAAACAACAAAATTTCAGAGCTTAGCATTATTGCCAACCTGGGAGAAGTGTATGCCCGTGCTGGCAGAGGAAAAGAAGCCCAACAATATCTTGATCAGGCAATGGCCTTGAGCCGCGAGCTGCAAGCTTATGTTTATGAACCTCAAATTCTAAAAAGCATGGCAGCAAATTATGCAAGTCAAAACAAAATGAGTGAAGCCTACCAGACTATGGTGCGATATGATGTGGTGAAGGAAAAAATTTATGGCGAAGAGAGCAGCCGTAAAATCGCTCAAATGGAAATGGCGTTGGACATCAACGAAAAAGAAAAAGAATTTGAAGCACTTAAAAAAGATGATGAGATAAAAACGCTGCAACTCAACAATACCCGCATGATCATTACCGCTGTAGTACTGGCTATTATCCTTTCACTAGCGGGACTTAACCTCTTCATGCAAAAGCGAAAATTCAGAAGTTAAGAATGAATCGAATTGAAGCACGTGCCTTGCTTGAGTCCATGACTAAAGGCGCCAGCCTATTACGCCACATGCGCACTATTGAATTGGTGATGGAAGCTTATGCTGAAAAGCTCACAGAAAATAGAGACGAATGGGCAATTGCCGGCCTACTTCACGATGCCGACTATGAAGCCTTCCCGGAAAGACATCCACACGTGATAGTTGATAAACTCCGAAGCTTAGGGGAAGAAAAAATCGCACACGCTATTTCAGCGCACTATACCAAGTGGAATATTCCCTACGAAACCCTTCTTGACAAAGCCTTGCTTGCCTCCGATGAGTTAACCGGTTTTATAGTTGCCTGCTGCCAGGTAAGGCCAGATGGCATCAGCAGTCTGGAAACTAAATCCGTTATCAAAAAGTTAAAAGACAAGGGCTTTGCTGCAAAAGTGGAGCGGGATGAGGTTTATAAGGGAATTGAGCTTCTTGGTGTTGATTTAAACGATCATATTGCCTTTATAATTGAGGTATTGAAAAAGAACCGGATGGAATTGGGAATTTAAGCTTAAGAATTTACATTTGTCATATTAAAAACTAAAGTTATGTTTGAACAACATGTAGGAGACGGAGCCAATCTATTTGTCATTATCTTAGCTGTGATTATAGGTTTCGCTTCAGCCTTAGGCTACACGGATTATCTTAGAACTAAGAAGGAAGAAAATAACGAACCTAAATAAATCTATTTTACCTATTTACCTACCTAATCGAAAAAAAGCTCCCGGCAAAACCAGGAGCTTTTTTTATTGCTTACATAATTTGGTTAAGGCCTTAATGAATTGTTTCCATTAGCGGACAACATTTCACGCTAGCACTAGTTGCCCGTTGTGTATGGCGACTTATAGGTAGTCTGCCATTCCTCCCATTTTTTAGTTTTGAAATGATCTTCACCAATGAACTGGATTATTTTATGAAACTCTTCTGCCTTCTGATATCCCGGCATGGGTTGGATCATCCGAAATTCTTCGTCCAGAAAGACTACTGTAGGATATGACATCTGATTATTAAGAAGAGCCGATGCCAATTGGTGTGTGCCTTTGTTTCCGTAAGGAATAAATTTAAAGGTAGTTCCGCTAAACACTACATCTTCGGTTTGCTCTGCATTGAATTTTACAGGATAAAACTTTTCATTAAGAATTTTAGCTACTTGAGCTTCGCTGAATGTATTTTTATCCATCACCTTGCACCAGCCACACCAATCGGTAAACACATCAATAAATATCTTCCGCTTCTCAATTTTGGATTTCTCCAGGGCTTGCTCAAAAGTTAGCCACTTCACCGGGCTTTCTTCGGCAATCACGGTTTGCGTAGATGCTGTTTGCGCAACCAGCGAAAGGGAAGAAACAAATACCAAAACCAATGCACCCAATATATAATTTCTCATGGCAAGTAATTCTTTGACAATTCAGACGACAAATTTAAGCAGAAAATGGGTTCTCTTAAAACCTTAATAATTAATAATACCGATGTAGTAACCTGTAACGCTATAAAAGGTACTTATTGTACGAAAAAAAAGAAAGCCTGTTCACAATTGAACATAGCGGAATCAATTAAAATGGAAATTACCCCACTTTGGTCGATTTCAAATCTGGCACTGACTTTGGTAACTTAGACCTTTGAAAACATGAAACTGAAACTGTCACATAAAGATTACCTTCTTGCCTTGGGTATACTGGTGGCCGTTATTGTAATGCTTACCACATTAGTATATACAGATACGCTAAACCCAGAGGCTAAAAACGCGCAAACTCCAGCGCAACGCAAAACGGGTCTCAACATCTCTCCCTCTGTAATTTTCAAAAAAGTAATTGGGGAAATAAATTTCAATTCACTCCTGCGCAAGAATCACTAATCACGATAAGCGTAGTAATGTAATACAGTTTCAATGGCGCGCTGAATCGCTTTATTGATTGGATAGAAATCACGCGTCAGCTCAAAATCAATAGCAGATAATTGCATGTAAAATTGATTCATGATGGGCACATTCTCGCCCGATGCTATCCTTACCTGTATGTTTTGATAGGCCTCAGCTTGTTCTGTTTTAATAATCTGACAGGTAACTAATTCCTTCTCTCCATACTTATTGGTGCGTGCTGAATAACCAAACAAACGACAAATCAAACCACGGTGCTTATACTGAGAACACAGGCCAGCACCACTTTGAGTAGGATTTAAAATAACACAGGTAGATGATTCTGAGGAATTTAGATTCTCATACCATTCATTGGCCTTGCCCTCATTATACAAATGTTGTGCAAATGGTAGGAATTCCAGAATAGTGGCTTCAATATCAGGTTTGAAGCAGCATTTACCACATCCGATTTTGCAATGGAGCGTGGAGCTCTGCTGGAAAGCCAATATCTCATCATCTAGTTTCTTGAAAACTTCCTCTATCGCCTGTATCTTCTCTGGTAAATTCACCTTACAAAGCTAATCATGTCTTTGACGACAAATTTGACTAAAGTCTTTATTTTATTGTATTCCCACTCCGCCAGTTATTTAAGGGAGCCGTTAAAGAATTTTTTAAAAAGCAACTTACCATCTTAGCACTAAATCCAAATGGAGTATTTGATACGTATTTAGTCAATAATTTATTAATTTCAAGTCCATGAGCATCCGTCTAAAAATTTTGAGAAAAGAGTTTCTCATTGCACTTTTCTGCCTGATTTCTTTGATCTCGGCCCGCACTTCTAAAGCGCAGGATTACATTAAAACAAGCAAAGATTTTTTTACTGCCGTACGGAACAAAAATACCGATGCCTCAAAGTTTGCAGAACAATTAGCTTCGGCTTCACAAGAAAAACTAAAAACGCAACTTAATACAGAAGATAAAGCAAAAGCTTTTTGGATCAACATCTACAACACGTATGTACAAAACGCTTTAGTCAAAAACCCAAAGCTTTTTGAAGACCGCAGTAAATTCTTTAAAACTGAGGGCATAAAAATTGCAGGAAAAATGTTGAGCCCCGATGACATTGAGCACGGCATCATCCGACACTCCAAGAATAAGTTGAGTATGGGGTACGTAGGAAAGGTTTCTGTTTCAGACTTTGAGGAAAAATTCCGGTTGGAAAAAGTTGATTATCGTGTTCACTTTGCTTTGAACTGTGGAGCAAAGAGTTGCCCACCTGTGGCACTTTATCAAGCCGAGAAGCTTCAGGCACAAATGGACAAATCCACCGCGCTTTATCTGAAGAAATTTGCCACGTATGATGCTAAAACAAATATAGCAATGGCTCCAGTGCTATGCTCATGGTTTAAAGCCGATTTCGGTGGAGAGGATGGAACGCTTGATATCCTGATCAAAAACAAGATTGTGCCTGCCGGAAAAAAGGCCAACGTTAAATATTTAGATTATGACTGGACGTTAAGCCTGGGAAATTACATTGACCTTTAAGAATGGGAGGCGGAATTTCTATTTCGATCATCATCCCTACGCTCAATGAAGCTGAGAATATTGAAAATTCAGTAAAGCAGTTTACCCAACACCAACAGAAGGAATATTTTGAAGTATTAGTTGTTGATAGTGGAAGCCAAGACAATACTCCACTGCTGGCTGCACAAGCAGGGGCAAAAGTTTTGAATAGCACTCTAAGAAATCGCGCAGCACAAATGAACCTTGGCGCACGACATGCACAGCACAACATCTTATATTTTGTGCATGCCGATGTAAAAGTTCCGCACTCCTTTTATGCTGATATTGTGGATGCGCTTTTATCGGGCAAAGAAGCGGGGTGCTATCGTTCAGGGTTCGAACATTATCCTGGCCTGATGAAGGTCAATGCATTTGTGACACGCTTTAAATGGCTCACCGCCAGAGGTGGCGACCAAACTCTGTTCATCACCAAAGGATTTTTTGAAAAATTATCAGGCTTTAACGAGGCCTTCATTATCATGGAAGATTATGACATTATAAAACGCATCTGGGAAAATGGTAACAGCTTTGTCATCCTGCCCAAAGAAGTAATGATCTCTATGCGCAAGTATAAAAACAATTCATGGCTACGCGTTCAATATGCCAATGCCACGGCTATGATCATGTTTAACCGAGGGCACTCTGCCGCTGACATCAAAAAGAAATACCAGCGGCTCGTTAGCCCATTGCAGACCGGATAAGTTATAAAAAATTATTTTTCTAAAAGTTCCTTCAATGAATTCATCACCATTCGCCAATTCTGCTCCGAATGGTCGAGTGCTTCTTTCGTTTTAATACCATCCTGTAAAATTGTAAACATTGTTTGACCATCCTTTTCTTTCAGCGAATAAGTAATATTGGCATAGTTGGCAGGCACATCTTCCGTTCCGGAAAACGAGCTCCAGTAATTGTACTTTAAAATTTTTTCCTTTTCAATTTGCAAGATGGTGCCTTTGTCGATATAAGGTTTGCCTTCCCACACACCACTAAAGGTAATGGGGCTGCCAATTTTCCAATCCGAAATAGTTTCTGTTCCAAACAGATACTTTTTAATTTGTTCAGGATCTGTAAGGGCTTTCCATACAACAGATTTTGAAGCATTGATTAGGGTTGACACTTCCAGGGTTAAGTTATTTTCCATATTGGCTAATAGTTAATTTTCAAAATAGTCTATTGTAACTCTTTACATTCAAATCCACGGTCGTTTAACAACGCGATGGCTGTCATAGGTTTTACTTGATCCGAAACAATACGAAGGATGTGATCACAATCATCGAGCGCAAAATTCCATTGACCAGTGTCAACAAGTGAATTTATCAACGGTGCAAGTGATTTTACGTCATCCATCGATTTAACGGACGTAGAAAAAACAAGTACTTCCATATTAGTCTATTCCCATTTGTATTTCAGTAACATTCGCATCTGGCTCAATAAAGTCGGCATTTATGTAAAGCTCACGGTTCACTCCCACAGGGCGCAAATTATTCTGTTGAATAAATTGCATGAGCTTTCCATAGCTCTTCGGTATGTCCAACCAGCTTCCTTCATGAAGGAGAGAAACTGATTTGAAATTTTCCGTGCGCTTAAAATGAAACTTGCCATCATAGTCGCCAGGAATGCTTGCCACTGGCAAACAGATTTCCAATGTAAAGGGCTTAGATTCATCGCCTGTAAACCCCAAGTAGTGCCAATGAATTGGTCCGGAAGGATGTAGGTTAAGCCGGACTGATTCTTTAAAAAGTTCTTTAGCCACTGGAATCTGATTGGCCAGGTCACTAATTTTTACCTCCGCGCGGTGAAAAAGAAAATTGATAGGCCTTATCACTTTAACTTTTGGTATGACCTCTTGCTGATTCAGTGTGATTCCCATAAATGTTGAATTTTTTATCAAATCAACTATTGACGTATGACAACCCTATGTCAGTAGAGAAAAAAAACTTCAATTATTTTTCTTTAGCGAGTGACCACCCCATGTCAGCAGTGAAGAGAAAATGGGATCCTGTCTAAACTGCAGGTGGGCGGCAGTGGTCCTTGGGTTATCCGTTTTCGTTATTTTTGATACTGCTTCGTGTTGATTAACAAATCAATGCACCAACTTTAGATAGTGTTCCTGCAATTCCTCCACTATCTCACGTATAATGCCCTTTAATTCATCAGGACTTTCAATCTCTATTCCACGACCGTAGGAAATCAGCCATCGGGCCATCAACTTCATATCCGCAGTCAGGAATTTCATTCGAACTTGTCCATCCGCTTCTTCTTCAGACACAAATCCAAAGTAGTGTTTCGAATTATTCACGTAGGCAGCTTCCTTTTTTTCGAAGAGAACTGTCAACTCGCGCATACCAGCATTGGCTTGATGCAGGCTGTTGAAATATTCCTGCATGGTAGAAATACTTCTGGGCTCAAAAATTGTGTCGGTTAGTTTCAATTCCTTGATACGGTCGCAACGGAAATCGCGAAAGCCATTGCGCAGGCGACACCACGCAATCAAATGCCAGGCGGCACTGTAATAAAACAAACCAATCGGTTCTACAACGCGCTGGGTAAGTTCATTTTGATTGCTGCTGAAATAATCAAGATGTATTACCTGCTTGCCCCCTACTGCTTTTTGCAAATCCGTCAGATAATTTCCCGATTGTGCCGGCAAGTTCATGTGTGGCCTTAGTACCTCAATATGATCTTGTAAACTTTCGAGATGATCCTTCTGCGCTTCGTTTAAAACAGATTTAATCTTTAGCAAAGCGCCATTAAATGCAACACGCACTGATTGGTCAGTCATACGCTCTACCAACTTGCCGGCCATCATCATAGCACTGGCTTCATCTTGCGTAAACATCACGGGTGGAAGATGATAGCCGTCTACAATAAAATATCCTTTTCCAGCTTCGGAGCCAATAGGTACACCGGCTTCCATCAATGCTTTCACATCGCGATAGACGGTACGCAGGCTCATTTCAAAACGGTCAGCAATTTCCTCCGCCTTCACGACACGCTTGGTTTGTAGGTGGATGAGAATTGCTGTGAGACGGTCGATGCGGTTCATGAAGTAAAGTTAATCGATATCGATTAAAAGTTAATAGTTATCAGTTAATCGTTAATAGCAAAAAAAAGGTCTGAGCCATCGCCCAAACCCTTTTACTATTAACTGATAACTATTAACGGTATTCCTACCAGAAAATAGTATACAAGGCAGCTATTATACCAATTATGAGCAATGAAATTGCGGTGAAAGCAGGGGATAATTTGAACATGCTTCTGTCTATTTCCAAACCATTTGATTTAATACCCCTTCTGTGATCAATGTTTGTAATGATGCTCATGCCAATGATACAAAGTATGAATACAAATCCCATCCTGTCAAGAAAGGGAATCTCATATATACCTGCAGCATTGGCCTTTGAAAAACCTGTTGAGGCAAGGAAGGACAGA
>JANOLM010000327.1:0-2420 GCA_031419815.1 Bacteroidia bacterium | reverse complement strand
ATTCTTACTACTTATATCTTGCTACTAATTATTTTACTTTCACGCTATTCATGATCAACCGTGCTGTTTTCTGCCAGTCTTCCCGTTGATCTTTAGGACAACTAAACGTGAAGACAAGAGTTCGGTGTGGCTGCACTAAGTATTGAATATACGTGTACTTAAGGACGGGATCTTCGTTTCCAAGTTGACGCTTATTGCCACGCAAATAGGATTCAAACTCGAAGAAAATAAATTTCTTTTTATTAATCACGTGAATGCCTTCCTCTACCACATCCACTTTATCATAGAGATTCATTAACCCCGATTTAAAAAATTGACGGGCTACCTCAAGGTCGGCATCGGGCCATTGAGTAGCCGAAATATTGGCACTGAAGTCTGCTACCCGGTCATTATTGGTATACGCGCCTAAAGGAGCCCGTACGGATGGAAATCGTTGTGCGATGTCGTCCTGTGTCATAAGGTAAAAATCGGAAGGAAGTGAAACTGTAACACCTTCTCCCATCTTGGTTTTCACCATCTTAGCAGGGGTAAAGCCAAAAAGAAGAAGTAGGAGAATGATCCAAAATCTATTCATACTTAATTAAAATGAAATGAACCGGGAATTGACGTATAACAACAACCTTTATTAATTTTGCGCCCCTGTCAGATTATGACAGGGTCAAATTTAATGATTTTAATATGCTACGGACTCATACCTGCGGTGAACTGCGGATAAGCGATGTAAATAAACAAGTTACCCTGACAGGATGGGTGCAGCGCCTTCGCGACAAAGGAAGCCTGCTTTGGGTTGACCTTCGCGACCGCTACGGGATTACTCAATTATTTTTGGAAGAGGGCAAAACAGATGCGGCCCTTTTGCAAACTGCCCGAAAGCTTGGTCGCGAATATGTAATCAAAGTGAATGGCACGGTGGTAGAAAGACTATCAAAGAACGACAAAATGCCCACTGGGGAAATCGAGATAAAGGTTAGCTCTATTGAAATTGTAAACCCATCCAAGACACCTCCGTTCACGATTGAAGATAACACCGATGGTGGCGATGACCTCCGCATGAAGTATCGGTACTTAGATTTAAGAAGAAATACGGTGCGCGAAAGCTTGCAGCTTCGGCACAAGATGGCACAGCAGACTCGCATCTATTTGGATAGTTTGAATTTCATAGAAGTAGAAACCCCTGTGCTGATCAAGTCAACACCTGAAGGCGCGCGCGACTTTGTTGTGCCTTCGCGAATGAACCCTGGTGAGTTTTATGCTTTACCTCAATCGCCACAGACCTTCAAACAATTGTTGATGGTTTCCGGATTTGACCGCTACTATCAAATTGTAAAATGCTTTCGTGATGAAGATTTACGGGCCGACCGTCAACCCGAGTTTACACAGATTGACTGCGAGATGGCTTTCGTCACACAAGAAGATATTCTCAGCACCTTTGAAGGACTTGTGCGTCATTTATTCAAAAATGTGAAAGGTATTGATATGCCGTCTGTACCGCACATGAGCTATGCCGATGCAATGAAGCACTATGGCTCCGACAAACCTGACACGCGATTTGAAATGAAGTTTGTGGAGTTGAACGATGTGGCGAAAGGACGGGGCTTTCCTGTGTTTGATGATGCAGAACTTGTGATTGGCATTTGCGCGAAAGGATGCGCCAGCTATACACGCAAACAATTAGATGAGTTAACGGAGTTTGTGAAGAAACCACAAATTGGTGCGCGAGGTTTAGTGTACGCGCGGTGTGAAGCAAACGGAACATTCAAATCATCTGCCGATAAATTCTTTGATGAAATTGAGCTGAGTAAATGGGCGCAGAAGTTTCAGGCACAGCCTGGTGACCTAATGTTAATCTTAGCAGGAGAAACTGAAAAAACACAAAAAGCGTTGGGTGAACTTCGCTTACATGTTGCCAATCAATTGGGGTTGCGTGATAAAAATAAGTTTTCGGCTTTGTGGGTGATAGACTTTCCATTGCTTGAATGGAACGAGGAAACAAAACGTTATCATGCGATGCACCATCCGTTTACATCCCCAAAAAGAGAAGACCTTCATCTGCTGGATAGCGATCCCGGAAAAGTAAGAGCAAATGCCTATGACATGGTCATCAACGGAACAGAAGTGGGAGGCGGTTCTATCCGCATTCACGATAGGCCAACACAACAATTAATGTTTACCAAACTTGGCTTCAGTGACGAAGAGGCTAAAAAGCAATTTGGCTTTTTAATGGATGCATTTGAATTTGGCGCACCTCCACACGGTGGCATTGCCTTTGGCTTTGATAGACTTTGCTCACTCTTTGGCGGAGCAGACTCTATCCGCGACTTTATCGCCTTCCCTAAAAATAACTCAGGCCGCGATTTAATGATTGATACACCTTCAACCATCTCTCAAGAGCAATTGAATGAATTGAATATTGCCGTTAA
>JANOLM010000326.1:0-8415 GCA_031419815.1 Bacteroidia bacterium | reverse complement strand
AAATCACAGGGGCTTTTTTTATGAACTATACTCTGAGGTAAACTAGAACAGGACTAATGCTGGTACAAATAAATTCAGCTTCGATACCCTGCTCTCAGCCAGGGATAGCGGAAAGCCTCCCGCTTGAAGGCGGGATAAACTGCGAAGGGTTGGCATTGCGCGATGGAGCGAGGACTTGTAACGGATAGCCCGGCCTGAGCTGCCTACCCCAAATTTGGTAAATGAACGGAATGGTACAGGCAGCGAGGGGGATGCATTACTTTACTTACCCCCTTGACTTTTCAAGCAGGGCATGTGAAACCTCAAAGTGGCAGCGAGGGTTACTATGGTTTGAAATCAGAGATACCGTTATTACCGTTTTATAATGACCTTGGTGGTCAATAAACCGCCATCAGAGTTTACTCTCACCAAATACATTCCATCCACCACATTCCCAACATAGATTTTTTGTTCTGCTCCGTCAGGTTGATAGGTTGTGGTCACAACAGATTGCCCTTGTAAGTTGATCAGCGATATGGCTGCTCCTTGAAATTTCGGAGATAGTGTTATCGTAAAATAATCTGATGAAATAGGGTTAGGATAAAGCTGAAATGAGTTGGTGATTGTGTTTTCTAATCCTGTTACTGGTCCTTGAATACTCAAATTATCAATAGCCCATCCCCAGCTATTGATGGAGGAGTTAGACATTAACCTGAAACGAAAAAGCACCACATCCCCTACCTTAAATTTTCCGGTTTTAGTAATATCAATTAAACGATTTCTAAAAAGAGAAGGACTTCCATTTAATTTTAAACTGAAGGCAACCGACCAGTCTGTATTAGAATTTGCGGAATAAGGATCGAGGATTGACTGCCAGCTAATGCCATTGTCTTTTGATCCTTCCACCACTACAAAATCTTTTACTTCTGTTCCTGAAAACTCTGTTATAACGATTTCATCGAATGACATTAGTGAGTTGGAAGCTTCAATCACAATAGGTTTTTTTAATATGAATTGAAAATTGGAGGTGTTATCGATGCCAAAGCCATTCAAATAAGGATGATCAGAATGTATCGCGCCATCCGTAAATAAAGTCGGCTTGGTTATTGAGAAAAAATTTCCAACAAAATCTGTATTCGTTGAATTGAAATCAGAAACATAAGTGGCAAGGGCGCTTCCAAAATCTAAAAGAGGGACGCGGAAAAACCCTGATGAAGGAAGTGTTGCAGTGTTATTGGCCTGGTCAGTTGCTTTGATCCTGTATTGAATTTCATCGCCAGTTGTGATTCCACTTCCGGTTAGAGTGAGATTAAATGTATAGTTATCTACACCCGTGCTGATAACCTGAGGGACACTTGTTATGGAGCCATTATTCACACTGTATTCAATTGAAAGGTCTTTCAATCCACTGGCATCGGTAACTTTTGTTGCAATGTTTAAACTTGCAGCACTACTGATTAAAAAATCATGGTGATTATGTAAAATACCCGGTGGGGTATCATCTATTTGAATTTTAAGATTGTCTACAGCCCAACCCCATCCGTGCACAAGTTGATCGGCAAATAGCCGGAAGCGAATAACCACTTCATCACCTGGTATAAAGTTATTGTTTGCCAGCATATCTATTGAGCGTGAAATAAAGAGTGAAGGATCGCCAACTGCGGTAGAGTTCGGCTGGGCCTGACTGTCGAAGCTACTGTTCCATTTTGTAAGCCAGATCGATCTGGAGCGGGAGTTGTAACCATCCGCAAAAGGTTTCCACGTCACACCTCCGTCTTTGGAGCCTTCCGCGATAGCATAATCAAAAAAGGTCGCGCTTCCGAAGATGGAGCCATTATCACTGGGTTCCAACAAAACAATTTCATCAAACTTTAAGGTAGCATTGGAAGCCTTAAGTTTGATTGGCACTCTCAATTGATAGACAAAGTTACTTTCAAAATTAGGTCCTGAGCCGTTTGGATACGGATGAACAGAATGAATAGCACCATCACTGAAACCTGATGGGGTGGTAATGCTAAACTGGGCATCGCCAAACAAATCATTTGTAGCCGAATTAAAATTATTTGAATAAGAATCCTGAACGGGAGCAAGACTAACCACATTAACAGTATAATAATCGGTGGAAGGTGCAGTGCTAATATTTTGGGCCACCGAGTTATCAGTTGCTTTAATTCTGTATTTAATCTTATCACCCTGATTGAGGCCTGCAGAAAGGGAAATGTCAACTACATACGTAGAGTCTTTTGTATTAGGCATGGTAAGCGTAGGTTGGGCTACATCATTAATTAGGTATTCAACCTCCACCTTTTTTACACTAATATTATCCATCACAATGGCCGCTAGTTTTAGTTGCGTGTTTGTGTTCTGGATAAATCCTTTGGGCGAATGCGTGATGCTGGGCGGTTTTGTGTCGGGTCCTGCTGTAAAAATAATAAGGGATTGGTCTATTGTAGCCTTTCCTTGTACGTATCTCTTTCCGGGTTTTACAAACGTGCGTTGTGCATTGTCAATCAATGAAAGATAATACCCATAGGTGACAGTTGTGCCTGCTTTTGAAATTGAGGATTGAAACTCATTGATGTTAGCTGTAGGCGTCATTGTTTTTGACGTGAAGGTTTTTCCGTCATCTGTATAAAATAATTTTAAAGAAGAGGCATTATAGGTGGTATCACTTTTTATCTGGCAAAGAACAGTATAATCTGCAGAAACATCCTCAGTGCTTTTAAGGGGAGTATGCTGAATAAAAACATTATTCCAACCCATATCTTTTAGAATGCCCATGGTAATTGGGCCAGGATTGTGAATGACTTCAGCAGAATTAAAAAACGGGGTCATCAATGAATTTCTGTCTCCCTTTGGGTAAGAGTTTTCATCCAGGTGGGCAATGCTTGATCCGGCACTGTAGGCAGCGGGAGCGTAAATTATTCCCCTCAAGCCGCTATTGTTAGCTAATACGAGAGGCGAATTAAATAAAAGTCCCTGTCCGGTTAGCTGAGTAGCCAAATCTGTTGAAGGAGATGAAAAACCAGTCACTAAATTAGTCGGTGTTCCATTCTCCAGGAATGATTCGAATATCACTGCGGAATTGCTAAACAAATCACGGATCTGCCCATTGGCGCCACTTACCTCATAAGCATGTGTGATGCCAAGGCCATGTCCGATTTCATGAAGAACCACCGAAACCATGTCATATTTCCCTGCGGTGATTTTTCCTTGTGTATTAAAATCCCAATTTGTGTTATCACTGTTAAAGGACGCAACAATGTCGGGTTCGGTAGTTGCATTTAATTCCTGGCGATAAATTTTTTCGGCAAGAGAAACCGGATACCATATCCCAAACTTCTGGGCACCATCAAAATTTCGATAGTAGGTTCCAGGCGAGGCAGATCCGAGAACACCCGAACTGAGACCTCTCCAAAATGCAGTAATTCGAATGGGCACCGTGGAAACAATCAATGTCTCCCAGATGTTCACAGCAGCTTGAAAAGCCGCTTTAGCGTCTGGTGAAAAGCCATCATACGTAACAATAATAGTGGCAGTTTTTGTGCGGGCGGATTGGTTCTTTCTCCATGCCAGATAACTTGCTGGTGGCGCAACGTATGTGTTAGCATCCCCGATTGCGCTATAGCAAACAATAGGTTTTTTAGGCGTAAGGGACTCCACTTTATTAAAAGGGCCAATGTTCTTTTGACTGAACAAAGGAATGAAGCCAAGCAGTAAAATAATCACACATGTCACTTTCGCTATTTTCATATCGAATTAATTGTATATAAGTTTTAAAGGTAACTGTTTTATCCGTATCCAATTGCAGAAGTCAAGAAAGAGATGATCTTAAAAATATTCAAATTAAATTCCTGGCCTTTAACTCCAGATACTTGTTGATTGTATTGACTGTCAGTTTTTCAGGAGGAGTGAGAATAGATTGTATTCCAACTTTTTGAAGTTCTTTGACGATCATTTTTTTCTCAAAACTAAAACGTTCTGCCAAAGCTTTGTGATATACTTCCTTCAAGTTTTTCGTTTTTTTTTCGATCAGGCTTTTTAGTTCTGTATTTTCGAAGAAGATAACTACAAGCAGATGCTGTTTCGCCAGGTTTATTAAATAGGGGAGCTGGCGTTGCAAACTATAAACTGATTCGAAATTCGTGAATAAGAGCAAGAGGCTGCGCTGTGAAACAGACCTTCGGATAGTAGTATATAAAACGGAGTAGTCGGTTTCCAGGAAAGCGGTTTTCTGATTGTAGAGAACTTCCTGTATGGTTGTCATCTGATTGTTAAGTCTACTGGCCGACAGCACACTTCCAATTTTATCCTGAAAAGTGATAAGGCCGGCCTTGTCTGATTTTTTGATGGCAATGTTTGAAATAACCAGGCTGGCATTTATTGCATAGTCCAATAAACTTAAACCGTTGAATGGCATTTGCATCACCCGGCCTTTATCAATAAGTGAATAGATTTGCTGCGAACGTTCGTCCTGATATTGATTGACCATCCACCGCGATTTGCGTGCTGTGGCTTTCCAGTTTACGGTTCTGATGTCATCACCGGAAATATATTCTTTGATCAACTCAAACTCTTGGTTGTGTCCAATGCGCCTGATTTTTTTTATTCCTGTTTCTGTGAGACGTTGACTGATGGCCAACAGCTCATACTTGCGCATTTGAAGGTAAGATGGGTAAACCGGAACCATCTTATCGGAGGAAAACCGAAACCTCCTCGATATTAAATTGAGAGGAGATTGCACCAAAATATTGAGAGCGCCAAATGAATATTCTCCGCGTTTAACAGGCCTCAATGAATACTGGATGATTTTCTCTTCGCCAGAATGAAGGCTTGTGTTAAATTCCAAATCCCTTTTCTGAAACTGATGAGGCAATTCATCGAAAATGCGAAGGGAAATTGGGAAGGTGTAAAAACTTTGAACAGAAATTCTAATTTCATTTTCGTCTCCATTAGAAAGTTTGTCGGGCGTAATGCGCTCCCCTTGCAAACCCAATCTCACCCTGAATAGTAAAATTATATCGGTTAAAACAGCAGCTACCAGAAGGTAGAAGAGAATTTTAGGGATAAAATAAAATCCACCGATTACAAACGTAATTATGAACAATGCGGCCAAAAGGCCAACACCAATAAATAATCTATTGCTTAAATATAAGGCGCGCAGCACTTTCACTTAACGAGGAACTTCAACTTTGTCTATAATTTGTTTCACCACCTCATCCGTTGAAATTCCTTCCATCTCTTTCTCGGGGCTGAGCATAATGCGGTGCCGCAACACAGGCAGGGCCACAAACTTAATGTCTTCAGGGCTAACGAAGTCACGTCCATTGATCATGGCATAAGCTTTTGCGCTCACTAAAATAGCGATGGAAGCGCGGGGTGAGGCACCTAGAAACAACATGGGATTGTTTCGCGTCTCATGAATAATGTGTGTGATGTACCGCACCAAATTTGGTTCTATGTGTACGCGTTGAGCAAACTGTCTGAAGCTTGCAATCTGTTCATGACTTAAAACAGAATTTATTTCGCTTAAAGGAGATTTGCCTTCTCGCTCATGATGTCGAGAAAGAATATTCACCTCTTCTTCCAAACTCGGATAGCCTACTGCGATCTTAAATAGAAACCGATCGAGTTGTGCTTCCGGCAAACGATAAGTGCCTTCATGCTCGATCGGGTTTTGAGTAGCCACCACCAGATATGGGCTTTTCATTTTATGTGTAGTGCCATCCACAGTTACCTGGCGTTCTTCCATCACCTCAAATAGTGCAGCTTGTGTTTTGGCTGGTGCCCGATTGATTTCATCGATCAACACAATGTTAGAAAATATGGGGCCGGCCTTAAACTCAAACTCTGAAGTTTTTATGTTGAAAATAGAAGTGCCTAAAACATCCGAAGGCATAAGGTCAGGTGTAAATTGTATGCGTGAGAAATCAACGGAGATGACTTTTGAAAGTAATTTAGCCGTAAGCGTTTTAGCAACACCCGGAACACCTTCAATCAGAACATGGCCATCTGCCAGAATAGCCGTGATCAATTGATCAATCATCATTTCCTGGCCAACAATCACTTTTCCAATTTCTTCTTTTATTTTCTTGACTTGCTCGTTGAGGGCGGTGAGGTCAACACGATTTTGAAATATATTTTCTTCCATAAGATTGTTTTCTTCTTTTAATGATAGCGTTAATTCTGTTTCCAGAATTTTTCCAGTGCTTTATTGAAGGTAATAAGTTCTTCTTTGTCAATATAAGATGTAGATAAAATATGGTCGATCAGCTTTAGTAAACTTCTCACGAATTCTACTGTATTATCCGATTTCCCCGCCAGGGAAGTTATAAAAAGTTCATCGCGCTGACTTGAATTTAAATAGTAGCGATTCCGAACCTGATCAAGGAAGTAGTGAATTTTTTTCTCTGCAATATTTTTATGATCGCTTCTTTGATAATACAAGTTGCCAATCGTGGCCACAAACTCAAGGGTGGTGTTGGAAAGCGGTTTGATAACAGGAATAATCCGTTGCTTTCGCTTTGCTTCAAAGATCATGAACAGCAAAATTGAAAAGATTAGAGTATAATAGGCCCAACGCAAGGGTTCATTTGTTAAAATAAAACGAAGTGGTGTGGTAGCTTCCATTCGGCCAAGGTGGTAAAACTCCGTCCAATACACGCTTCGATTTGGCAAATATGAAAGAATGCCCGAAGCAAATTCAAAATTATCTTTAGAAAGCAGGTGAATATTTGTAAAAGCTAATGGAGTACTATTTAAAATAAGGTTTCCTTTTCCCCAGGGAATGGCAATGCTAATGGGTTGACCTAAATCATTTTTTGCAATGACGGTCGCACTTGCTGAATCTACTTTGCTAAAATAATTGTGAATATTATCTCGCGGATAATAGAAGAGTTGGGTCGTGTCAAACAAAGGATTGGAAAAATGCAGGGTAGCAGTGTCTTTTCGGTTGAACACATTACCCTGACTGAACAAATAATCATCCGTAGCTAATGAAAGTGTGTCAGCCAGCTTTCCGTAAAAAGAATTGGCCGAGATCAATGCGGTTGCCCCGGACTCAATATGTGTGAGTAGCACATCAACATCTTCGTTGCCCGCATCAAATTTTGTAGCGAAGACAATAATATTTTCTTTTTGAAGGAGGGAGTCCTTCAACTCATACAATGTTTTGTAAGCGTTTTTTATTTTTTGATTTTGAAATATAGATGGGAGTAAGGTGTTGAGTGAGTAGGTGCCATAAGGATCCTTTGCCTCGTGGGCAAGTGATACACTCCAACTGTATTGCTTCGGGCTCATGAGCTTTACAGCAACAAAAACGCCAATGACAATGGATAAGTACAGAATATATTTCCAGTCTTTACTCATTATTTAATTGATCTTCTCTTTCCAGGTTTTGAAAAGACTATATACTTTCTGATACTGATCGGGGCTCACACTGAAATTGCCATACCAGGCATAGTCAAAATAGAAGCTTAATTCGTTAAGGCCAGTCTTTAGTTCGGCTGATTTTATTTCCTCTACATAGTCGTGATTAGTTTTTCCGGCCTGCCATTGTATGAGGTGCTTTTCAGAAAGCAATTTCAAGGCATATAAAAAAATCAATCGTGTACCAATTCGAAATTCTTTCTTATCGACTGCATCTTGGATCAATTTTTCAAAATCCATTTCGTGAATATTATCATGAAAAACATTGTACTTAAATTTTCCGTGATCAGCATTTCCACGAAACAGCCTAAAGGCATTCACTTTAAGCAATGCCATGATGATTATGATAAGAGCAATAGCTCCCATGGAGTACATGAGTACCCGACCCAGCGTTGTCATGGTGGCGTTCTCAAAAAAGCTGATGAGTAGTTGATTTAACCAGGAAAGAAAACGGTCCCATAGACTTTCGGCAACCGTGGGCGCTTCCTTATAATTCAGTTCAGGATCAGATTTTAGATTCTCGACTTCAGATTCACTAAATTTTTTTTTGTGGATGCGAGTGGTGTCATTGGCACCCTGAAATTTTTTTGCTTGTGGTAATTGTTCAGAAACTTCAGGGGCTATAACAGTTGCGTCAGTACTCGTTTGAGAATAGCAAAAGTTAGTAACGATTAGCAAAAGTAAAAGGGTAAAAACTATTGATAAGTTTCCGGTTTGTTTTAGTGACTTTATGGCAACAATTTTTTGGCCTCGAAGGCACAAAGGCATGAAGTTAATTTTATTGGATAATGAAGTCACGTCAACGGAAATCAAAAGCGTTCTTCTGGCCTGGAATTTGTTTCTTCCTGCTTTCCCAATGTTTCAATTTGATCCAACAATCCCTTCGATTCTTTCAACTCAACCAAGTTGAAGTATTGAAAAGCAATGCCGACATTGGGTAGGCTTGCCAGCGTAAATTGCGCAAGATAATACAGTGTAAAGAACAGGACTGTTAGAAATTCCCAGGAG
>JANOLM010000325.1:0-3790 GCA_031419815.1 Bacteroidia bacterium | reverse complement strand
AGCTTCTTTACCTTACCTGTATAAGCGGCATGAATGACATTAGACTGTAACATTATGTTATCGTACAGGAAGTCAGCAGGATAAGTACTATTGGCTAAGATACCTCCCACTTTTGCGGCTGCGAGAAAGACAAATTCGGGTTGGTGTTGTTCAAAGAAAGCATTAACCGCCACCGTGTTGCGCAAATCCAATTCTTGACTGGAGGCAAAAACAAGATTAGAAAAACCCTTCTCCTCCAACGCTCGCTTGATAGCAGAGCCCACCATGCCGCGATGGCCTGCGATATAAATTTTTGAATTAAAATCCATTACATCTCATTAATAAGTCAAAAACACGCGTTTGCTAGGCCTAAAGCTGGTTAGTGAGCAAAGATAATCGCCTTTTTGTGAACTTGATAAACTCTCCCCTCTCCTGGGAGACCCGGACAGGGTATTCAATCTGCAAGACTGCATAGACCAACAAGAAGTATTAAACCCTTCACACTTCGGTAAAGTGCTAATTGCTTGAATTTCTTATTTTTGCATTTATTTTTTAGAGAATGATGCGATTAAGATTGATTTTATGCCTTTTAATGATGGGTTATCGGGTAACTCAGGCACAAGGAGACTTCAAAACACAATTCGAGATCTTTCCTTACACAGAAAATCAGAGGTTGGAAGTAAGTGACTTAATGAAGTCTTTTACACCCCTTCCGATACCAGAAATTAATATCGATACTATTGATACATGGAAAAAATGGAGTATCGTTGAAAACTACTCTTTTGGCAAAAATCGTGGAAGTATTCCCATGATCACTGAACTAAATGCATTGCACCCTTATTTCCGGGATAAGATTTCAGAACTCATTCAAATTTGTAAATCAAAAGGTATCAATCTGGTGGTGGTGGAAACATTCCGCACTCGCTCCAAGCAGAATGAATATAAAAGCATGGGGAAAAAATATACGCGTTCTGTTGGTGGATCTTCAAAACACCAATATGGACTAGCGGTAGACTTGGTACCCATTGTGGACTCGGTAGCAGTTTGGGACAATGTAGCTCTTTGGAGAAAGATTGGAATAGTTGGAGAAAAACTTGGTCTTCGCTGGGGTGGACGATGGAAGCATCCGTATGATCCTGGTCACTTTGAATGGACGGGAGGTCTTAATTCAAATCATTTTGCAGCCAGTGTATTTCCTAAAATCCCAGCCAAAGAAAATTACCCTTGCGCACAGGAAGATATCCATACATTAAAATCTTATTGGGCAGCCTGGGAAACTGAGCAATCAGCAATTGCACGCAAAGAAGTTTTTACTTCCAAGATGAAGTAATGCAATACCTTTTCCCCAACGATTTCATCTTTGGCACCAGCACAGCATCAGCACAAATCGAAACAGCTTTTGACCACGACTGGCAAGGGGTAAAAGCAAAAGACGGAAATGTTTTTGATCGCACCACCGATCATGAGCTTCACTTTAAAGAAGATGCCCAAATCATTGCATCACTAGCTCCCTACTACCGCATGGGACCAATGTGGAGTAAAATACAACGCGAACCTTTTGGGAATTTTCATCCTGAAACCGTTGCCGAATACAAATCATTTCTTGATGACTTAAGAGCACGGGGTATAAAGATCATGATGGTGCTTCATCATTTCACCAACCCTACATGGTTTGCCAAACTGGGAAGCTGGGAAAAAGAAGAGAACATTAAATTGTGGGTTGACTTTGCAAAAAAAACCGTTGACACATTTGGGGAATACGTTAGTCATTGGAATACTTTTAATGAGCCTAATGTATACGCAAGCAACGGATGGATTACGGGTTTCTTCCCTCCTTTCAAAAACAATCCGGTGCGGGCAGCCATGGCTGTAAAAAATATGGGCAAGGCACATGATCAGATGTATGACTATATCAAAACAAAATTTCCTGATCAGCCTGTCGGTATTTCACACAATGCCATTGTGTTCTCCTCTGAAAATGTTTTGGGTTGGTTTCCCGTAAGGCTTAGCGACTGGTGGTTTATGGAGTGGGTGCCCAAACATTTTGAGAAGGTAGATTTCTTTGGGATGAGTTATTATGCGCGCGTAACGCACGATCCAATGCCTATTACCTACATTGATACGCCCCATAAAATAAAACAACTAGGCTTGGCACATGATGACATGTGGGAGTACCATCCGGAAGGATTGCGCACCTGCATAGATCGCTATTGGAACAAATACAAAAAGCCAATCATCATTACTGAAAATGGTGTGTGCGATGCCAGTGACGAACTGCGGCAAAAGGCAATTGTAGACTACGCGGAGATTTTGCATCAAGCTCTACAAGATGGAATTGATATTCGTGGCTATTTTTGGTGGAGTACGTGGGACAATTTTGAATGGCACTTAGGGCCTACTATGAAATTTGGGCTGTATGAATGCGATGTTGTAACGAAGGAAAGAAGGGAGCGGAAGAGTGCAGAGGTCTTTCGCAAAATGGCGCACTACAAGATGATTGAACGGTGATGGGCATTAGGACTTGGGGCTTAGGCATAGTTCATTCACAAGAGTTGTCGAAGGCCTTAGGCCTAAGGCCAAAGACCTAATTCTTAAGTACCCTCATCTCCACCCTACGATTAAGAGATCTTGCTTCCTCCGTTTTATCTTTTGAAAGCGGTTGGGTTCCACCAAATGCTTTTGTCTTTATACGGTCTTTGGCAACGCCTTTCGAGACGACATACTTTTTTACTGCATCCACACGATCTTGAGACAGCTTCATATTGGAGGTGCCATTACCCAGATTGTCGGTATGACCTTCTAGTTGAATCTCAATTTTGGTATTCACTTTCATCATAGCTACAACTTCGTCAAGTTCATCAAATGATTGGGGATTGATGATTGCTTTTCCCTGTGCGAAAATCAGATGGCTAAGGCGAATTGTATGTCCGGTTGGCACAAGCAATATATCACGCACAATTTTGAGATCGGAATTGGCTTCTTTAGGGTCAACAATGATAGTGCGCGGAATAAATCCTGCTGACTCGGCAGTCACAGTATATTTAGAAGCCCCAAAAATTGAAAAAGAGAATGTACTGTCATTTATGGAGCCAGAGATACCACCGGTAGGATAGCTTTTATAGGAGATTTTTGACTTGACTCCTTTTCCAACTAAAGCATCAATTGCTTTGCCTTGCACCGTAATTTGCTGAGACAATGAAACTATTGGGAAGCTTAATAGAAATAGTATAATTAGCTTAATCATTTTTTAAAACCAGCGTCTTTAAGAATAGAGTTTAGGGTACCTGTTGGCACATCTCTGCTATGAATGGGAACTACAATGAGTTTAACCCCGGGCTTTCTAAAAATGGCGTGGCTACCAGATTGTCTTACAAAAACGAATCCTTCCCTTTCAAGAAGTTTGATTAGTTCTTTAGGCTTCATCTAGCATTTCAGCAGATAATTTAGCAATCTCCTCTTCCATCATCGTATCAAGATAGAGTTGCACTGCATCTTTAAGATTCTCCAAGGCCTTAGATACAGTCTCGCCATGAGTGTGACATCCTTCCAATTCAGGACACCATGCATGAAATTCACTGCCGTCCTTTTCAATTTTAAATGTTAGAGGAGGTTTTAAATCATTCATACTTTAAAAATACAATTTTTATCCTATAACTCTAGTTCAATAGAATCACCAGCCGTAAAAGACTGTGATCCTTTGACTTCTGACTTTCCGTCTTTCGAACTTTTACTTTCTACTTCTTTTTTTTGGTTTTCCCCGAAGAGGTTTGCTTGCTCCGCTTTTGGCTTTTTTGGGAGCGGCTTTGGTTCC